>DATNCB010000693.1:0-1806 GCA_035571715.1 Ramlibacter sp. | reverse complement strand
CTTCCTGATCGGCGATGTCGACGACGTGGCGCGGCAGGGCTTCGACGCCTGCATGAAGGGCGACGTGATCTGCGTGCCGGGCGTGGTGAACCGCGCCGCGATGATCGCCTCGCGCAGCACACCCAAATGGCTGGTGCGGCGGATCGGCGGGGTAATCGGACGCAAGGCTTTGTGACCGTTCTTGTCGGCAAGCGTTGGGCTGCACGGCATGCCGGCGCCGCGGCCATCGGAAAATTTTGCGCGCTTATGCTGTAATGATTCGCGAGGGGCTACGACTGACGGGTTTGGGCCCGTGCCGGACAGGGCGGCGCGGGAATTGACGTGAAGAAGATCTGGAGGCAGGCCTATGCCCGCGAATCCCTCGTCCGCGCAGCCGGACACCCGTGCCGAGCCCTGGCGCGAGCGCCTCGCCGCGCGTTACAGCGAAGTCCGCGCCCATACTGTGGCTCTGGCTGTGCCGCTGTCGGCGGAAGACCAGTGCATCCAGTCGATGCCCGATGCCAGCCCGACCAAGTGGCACCTGGCCCACACCAGCTGGTTCTTCGAGGCGGTAGTGCTGGCACCGCACGCTCCCGGCTACGAGCCGTTCGACCGGCGGTTTTTTCATCTCTTCAATTCCTACTATGAGTCGCTCGGTCCGCGCCATCCGCGGCCCCAACGCGGCCTGTTGACGCGGCCGGGGCTGCCCGAGGTGCACGCCTACCGGGAACATGTCGACGCGGCGATGCGGCGCTTCATCTGCGAGGCCGGCGCGCATGTCTGGCAAATCGCCGGACCGCTGGTGGAGCTCGGCCTGAACCATGAACAGCAGCACCAGGAACTGATCCTCACCGACATCCTGCATGCGCTGTCCTGCAATCCGATGCTGCCGGCGTATCACGGCGGCGACGCGCCGCCCTTGCGACTGGCCACCGCCACGCCGCCTTTGAACTGGGTGGAGATGCCTGGCGGCACGACGCAGGTGGGTCATGCGGGCGACGGCTTTGCCTTCGACAACGAAACGCCTCGGCACGCCGTGCTGCTGGCGCCGTACCGCATTGCCGATCGCCTGGTGACCTGCGGAGAATATGCGCAGTTCATCTCGGACGGCGGCTACCAGCGCGTGCAGCTGTGGCTGTCCGATGGCTGGGCGGCAGTGCAGGCGGGCGGCTGGACGGCGCCGGCGTACTGGATCGCCCCGGGCGACCCGCGCGCGCCGGCCGCGCACTGGCAGGTGTTCGGCCTGGACGGCGTGCGGCCGCTGGACCCGGCGGCACCGGTCAGCGCCCTGAGCTTCTACGAGGCGGCGGCTTATGCCGAATGGGCTGGCGCCCGGCTGCCCACCGAGTTCGAGTGGGAAGCCGCGTTCAATGCGCCCGGCATCGCGCAGATGACGGGGCAGGTGTGGCAGTGGACGCGTTCCTCTTACGACCCGTACCCGGGGTTCAGGCCGCTGGCCGGCGCGGTGGGTGAATACAACGGCAAGTTCATGGTCGGCCAGCTCGTCCTGCGCGGCAGTAGCCGGGCAACGCCGGCGGGCCATGCGCGCCCAACCTACCGCAACTTCTTTCCGCCAGGGGCGCGCTGGCAGTTTTCCGGCCTGCGGCTGGCAAAGGATGCGTCATGCTGACCCGCACCCACATCAAGCTGCTGGACGCCGGCGACAGCCAGCCCGCGGAAGACGGTGCGCTGGACAGCGCTTTTGCGCATGACATGTTGCGGGCATTGGAATCGCGGCCGCGCAGTGTCTCTCCCAAATATTTTTACGACGCACAGGGTTCGCAACTGTTCGACCGTATTTGCGAGCTGCCCGAGTACTACCCCACG
>DATNCB010000692.1:0-1524 GCA_035571715.1 Ramlibacter sp. | reverse complement strand
CGCGTATTCGCCCGAAGGCGCGGTCGGCGGCACGTCTTCGGCCGCGCCGTTGCCGGCCGTGCTGACGAACGGATAGACGCAGGCCGTGGAGAAGGCGACGATGCGCGAGCGCGCGAAACGCTCCGCCACCAGCGCGGGCACATAGGCGTTCATCGCCCACGTCAGCCATTCGCTGCCGGTCGATCCGAACTTGCGCCCGGCCATGAAAACGATGTTGGCCGCGTCGGGCAGCCGCGTCAGCGCCTCGCGCGACAGCAGGTCGGCCTCGATGCATTCGACGCCGTGCTGCTCCAGTTCGCTGCGCAAGCCCGGCTGCGAGAAGCGCGCCACGCCGATCACGCGCCTCGCAGGATCGGCACGTTTGGCCATGCGCGCCAGCGTCGGGCCCATTTTGCCGCCCACGCCCAGCACCATGATGTCGCCGGGCACCCGCTCCAGCTCGCGCGCCAGCGCGTCCGAGGGCCGGCTCATCACCTCCTCGAGTTGGGCAACATCGTCAAATCGGGGAGGAAGGTTCATGGCGGAGTTCCGAAGGACAGCCGCAAAATTTTAACCAACTGGTGAACTAGGGTCTATTCACACTATTCTTGCAAGTGCGAACGTGACTAAAACAGCGCCAATCTAGGCGCGCGACGACGCCCAGGCCGGCCGCCTGGGCTAGGAGCGTAACAACGAGTGGCGCTGTTTTAGCCCCGTTCCCTGCGGGTTGCGGCCAAAAAGGCCATGCGCCGCGTTGCGAAGCCTGGCCGGACATCAAGTCCGGCTGCGTTTCGCGCCTTGCGCATGACCTTTTTGACTCGCAACGCATCTTGCAAGAATAGTATGAACAGACCCTACATCAAACGTTCGCGCCCCTACAAGACAAGAGGCCTTCAGCCGCCGTCGCATCCTGTAGCATGCTTGCGGCCACTAAACAGCTTGCCTCGCTTCAAAATCAGCGCATGAAAACGGTCTCCCTGATCGGCGCCCCTACCGACGTGGGAGCGAGCGTGCGCGGCGCCGGCATGGGCCCGGACGCGCTGCGCGTGGCTGGTCTGTTCGAGGCGCTGCGGGTCCATGGACTGAACGTGATCGACCACGGCAATCTGGCCGGTCCCGCGACGCCCTGGACTGCGCCCAGCGGGGGTGTGCGGCACCTGGAAGAGGTGGTTGCCTGGAACCGCTCGGTATTCGACCGGGTCGCCGCTGTCCTGGCGGCGGGGCAGACGCCGTTGCTCATGGGCGGCGACCACTGCCTGGCGATCGGCTCGATCAGCGCCATAGCGCGTCATTGCCGTTACGCCCACAGGCAACTGCGCGTGCTCTGGCTGGACGCGCACACCGACGTGAACAACGAGTCGATCAGCCCGTCGGGCAACCTGCACGGCATGCCGGTTTCCTGCTTGCTGGGACAGGGACCCAAGGCGCTGGTCGGCTGGAGCGGCAAGCCGGCCGCGCTGTCGCCCGAGGATATCGATTTCATCGGCATCCGCAGCGTCGACGCCGCCGAGAAGCAGCAGATCCGCAGCCTGGGGCTGCAGGTGT
>DATNCB010000691.1:0-6629 GCA_035571715.1 Ramlibacter sp. | reverse complement strand
GTGCTTTCGCTGATCGCCGACGACATGCTCGAAGTCGATGCGGTGATCGCCCGCCGGCTTCAATCGGGAGTGCCGCTGGTCGGCGAAGTTTCCCGTTACATCATTTCGGCCGGCGGCAAGCGCTTGCGCCCCGCCCTGCTGCTGCTCGTGTCGCGGGCCCTCGGTCATTTGGGGCCGCAGCGATTCAACCTGGCGGCGGTGGTCGAGTTCATCCATACCGCCACGCTCCTGCACGACGACGTGGTCGACGAATCGACCCTCCGGCGCGGCCGGGCGACCGCGAACGAAAGTTTCGGCAATCCCGCTTCCGTCCTGGTGGGCGACTTCCTCTATTCGCGCGCCTTCCAGATGATGGTGGGCGCCGGACAGATGCGCATCATGGAGATCCTGGCCGACGCGACCAATGTGATCGCCGAAGGCGAGGTGCTGCAGCTGATGAACATGCACGACGCCGCACTGGACGAAGCCGCCTACCTGCGCGTGATCCGCTCGAAAACGGCCAAGCTGTTCGAGGCCAGTGCCCGGCTGGGAGCCGTCCTGGCCCAGGCCACGCCGGCCCTGGAACAAAGCTGCGCCGACTATGGACAGGCACTCGGGACCGCCTTCCAGGTGATCGACGACGTGCTCGATTACGACGGCGACGCCGCCGTGATGGGCAAGAACCTGGGCGACGACCTGCGCGAAGGCAAGGCCACGCTGCCGTTGATCGCGGCGATGCAGCGCGGCACGGCCGCACAAAGTGACCTGATTCGCCATGCCATTGAAACCGGCGCGGTCGCCGAGCTCGACCACATCGTCGCGATCGTGAGGCAGACCGGGGCGCTGGATGTCACGCGCGCCGCCGCCGCGACGGAGGCCGCCCGCGCCGTGGAGGCCGCGCGCCAGCTTCCCTCCAATATTTACAGCCAGGGTTTGCTACAATTGGCCGCTCAATTGCTGCAGCGCCGAAACTGAAAGCTCAGTCTCGCGGCGCGTCGAGCAAAACGGGGTGTAGCTTAGCCTGGTAGAGCGCTACGTTCGGGACGTAGAGGCCGGAGGTTCGAATCCTCTCACCCCGACCAACTTTCAGACGATTGCCAACTCGGGATATCTCAGGTCCGGTTCGCGACTCTTCCTTCGCCCCGACATGACTGACGACCTGTACGTTTACGCCATCGTTGCCCTCAACATATTGGTCCAGGTGACGCTGATCTGGCGGCTGAAGTTTCCGGCCGGCGGCAAGTGGAAATATTGCGCAGCCGCAATCGCATTGCCGCTGGCCGTCATGGGCGTCATGCGGCTGTTGGTCCAGGGCGGCGCCATCCATGCCCGCCTTGCGGAGCAGACATCGTTCGAGCACTATGTGACGCTATTTTCCAGCGCGTTGCTCGTCCTCGCTCCGTGGCTGGTCACGTTCGCTGCCATTGTTTCGAAACGTCGGCTTGCGTCCGTTCGGGCCCAAGCGGAGCAGTCGGGCACGTCCTGATCAAAAAAAAGCCCGCGAGATTGTCGCGGGCCGATGCAAGTCTGGACAGCGTCTACATCATGCCCATCGCCCTTGGCAGCCAGATCGAGAGCGACGGCCAGTAAGTCACGATGACCAGGAAGATGACCATGGTCGCAAGCCAAGGCAGCACCGCGACCGTCAGCTCCGTGATGCTGAGCTTTGAAATACCGCTCGCCACATAAAGGTTGAGGCCCACCGGCGGGTGACACAGGCCCACCTCCATGTTGGCGTCGATCAGGATGCCCAAGTGGACCGAATCGATGCCCAGGCGCATCGCCGCCGGATGCAGGATCGGCGCGAAGATCAGGATGATCGAGGACGGTTCCATCACGTTGCCGGCGAGCAGCAGCGTCAGGTTGACGAACAGCAGGAAGGCCACGACGCCAAGGTCCTTGCCGATGATCCAGTCGCCCATCGCCTGCGGAATGTTCTCGTGCGCCATGAGGAACGAAAACAGCACCGCGTTGGTGATGATGTACAGGAGCATGGCGCTGAGATTCGCGCCGGCCAGCAGCACTCTCGGTACATCCTTGAGTGTCAGATCCTTGTAGACGTACACCGAAATGAAGAATGCGTAGACCGCAGCCATCGCGGCCGCTTCCGTTGCCGTGAAGACGCCGCTGTAGATGCCGCCGATGATGATCACCACCAGCATCAGTCCCCAGACGCTCTCGCGAAACGCTGTCCAGCGCTGCCCCCAACTGGCCTTGCGCATGCGCGGATAGTTGCGCTTTCTCGCCAGGTACCAGGTCACTGTGCACAGCATGACGGTGAGCAGCATTCCAGGAAAGAGCCCAGCCACGAACAGCGCGCCGATCGAAGTGTTGGTGGAAATGGCGTAGATCACCTTGGGGATCGACGGGAGCATCAGAATGCCGAGCGAGCCCGCGGTGATGATCACGCCGGCGCCAAACTTGGCCGGATAGCCCTGCCTGACCATCGCCGGCAAGATGATCGAACCGATCGCCACGACGGTCGCGACGCTCGAGCCGCACACCAAAGCGAACATGGCGCAGGCGACGATGCCAGCAAGCGCAAGCCCCCCGTACCAGTGCCCCACGAGACTCGTGGCAAACGAGATCATCCGCTTGGCCACGCCGCCGTGCGTCAGGAAATTGCCGGCCAGGATGAAGAACGGGATCGCCATGATCTCCCATTTCTCGATGCCGGTGAAGAGCTTGAGCGCGACCGCCTCGGTTGGCACATGCGTGAGCAGGTACAGAAACATCAGCACCGTGAGGCCAAGCGCGATCGACACCGGTATCCCGGTCAGCATCAGCGCGAGCAGCAGGGCAAACACGATACCGACGTTGCCCCAGATGAGTCCGACGGCCACTAGCGCCACCGAGATGGTGATCAGCCAGATCGCCGCCTTCTGTTTGGACATCGGCGCGAACGGGTCCTCCACCGCCATAACTGCTTCTGCGCTCATTTGGCGACTCCTTTGGCCAGTACCAGCTCATCGAACTTCTGAGCATCGTCTTCGCTCAAGCCCTCGACATGGGCATGCTCGTGATGCGGCACTTCTCCGGTGCGCACGAAGTTCGTCATCACCTGGAGGAAACGGAAACACATCAGGAACGAGCCCATCGGCACGGCCGAATAGACGACCCATGTCGGCCACTCGAGGTCCGGCGTCGTCGGTCCTTCCGGCAGGTCGCCCGTGTTGAGCCCCAGCAGATGGAATAGGCCATAGTGCATGCCGTTGTCCCAGATGAAACTCGTCCCCAGCGTCCCGATGATGGCGGTGAAGATGGCGCCGCCGGTCAGCCCCACCAGGACCGCGGTCTTGCGCCAGTCGAGGGGCAGCCGGTTGACCAGTACATCGACCCCCACATGAATGCCGGTGCGCACCCCGTAGGCGGCGCCGAACTTGCACATCCACACGAACATGTAGATGCACAGCTCCTGGGCCCATCCGAACTGCAGCGATAGCAGCCAGTCCTGCAGAATGGGAATCGGATAACCGGCGATATGGCGGTGCACCACCGCAAAGAAAATCACCACCGTCGCCGCACCCATGAGGAAGGTGATGATCCATTCCTCCAGATGATCAAGGACTTTCATAGGTTATTACTGCTTGGTGGGATCTGCGCCGGTCGCCTTGTAGAAGGCATCGAGCGTTTCTTTGCCGATCCGCGCGGCCTGCTCCTTGTGCACGCCGATCATGGCTTTCTTCCAGGCCTGCTTTTCAGGCGCCGTGAGGGCGATGATCTGGCTCTTGCCCGATTTCCTCACCGCTTCCAGCGCATCGTCGTTCTCTTTCTGGGCGATGTCGTTGGCGTATTTCGTTGCATCGTTCATCGCGCCTTCGAGCGTGGTGCGAATGTCCGAAGGCAGGCCTTCCCAGAACTTCTTGTTGACGATCACGGCGTAGCCGATATAGCCATGATCCGACAAGGTCACATACTTCTGCACCTCGTACATCTTCTGGGTGTAGAGATTGGAGGGCGGATTCTCGGTGCCGTCGCACACGCCGGTTTGCAGCGCCTGGTAGACCTCCGAGAACGCCATCACCTGGGGAATCGCCCCCAGATCCCGCATTTGTTGATCGAGCACCTTGGAGGACTGGATGCGCATCTTCAGGCCCTTGAAGTCGGCCGGGGTCTTCAGCGGTTTGTTGGCGCTCATGACCTTGAAGCCATTGTCCCAATAGGCCAACCCGATGATTCCTTTCGGTTCCAGCTTCTTGAGCAGTCCTTTTCCGACCGGGCCGTACGTTACCTTGTGCAGGTCCGCATAGCTGTCGAACACGAAGGGCAGGTCGAACGCCTCGAACTCCTTGACGCCCAACGGACCGAATTTGGCAAGCGAAGGAGCAAGCATTTGCACCGCCCCCAACTGCAGCGCCTCCATCTCCTCCTTGTCTTTATAGAGTGCGCTGTTGGCATAGACCTCGACCTTCACTTTGCCTTTGGTGCGCTCGTCGACCAGCTTCTTGAAGTAATCCGCCGCCTTGCCTTTAGGCGTATCCGCCGCGACGACGTGGCTGAACTTGATCACGATGGGCGCTTGGGCACGGGCCATGAGTGGCATTGCCACCGCAACGGCAACCGCCGCCATGGCGACCAGGCCGTTGCGTCGAGAGGGATATTTGATCGTCATGTCTTATCTCCTTGGGTTTTCTGAAAACTCGTGGCCGGAAATCTGTGTCTGCTGCGCCAGCAATCCGCCGCCGTCAGCAAGGCGCGCCCCGGCAACACCAGTACGGGCTGACAACTTAATAATTCTAAAAGCGTGGGTCAGGAGCTCCAGGTGGGAACTACGTAGGCGGAGCTAATCAGAGTTCTCCGATTGCAAGGCTGATGCGTGTGGTATTCGCGGCACGTTTGCGCGCCATACTGAACGCAGCACTCGCGAAAGTGCATGCGTGCAAACCCTATCGGCTTTTCTGCCTACGCAGTGCTGCTATGCGCCAGAGCACGCTGCGCCAGACGCAGCACCGGTGCGTCGACCATGCGGCCATCGACAGTGGTCACACCGCCGCCAGAATCAGCCCATGCGGCCAGTACCCGGCGGGCCCATTCAATCTCAGCGGCGCTGGGCGAAAATATGGCATTGACGGCAGCGACCTGCGAGGGATGAATGCACAATTTGCCGCCAAAGCCGCTGCGGCGGCCGCGGTTCGCATCGCGCTCCAATTGCGCACTGTCTTGCGTCGTTGCTGTCACGCCATCGACGGGCGCCGCAAGCCCGGCACGGCGTGACGACAAAACCAGGGCCATGCGCACCGCCGCCAGCTCAATCTCGTCAGGACCTGCGGCCATTCCCACATCGGCCTGAAAGTCCAGATTTCCGAACACCAGCCGAATCACCTGCGCGCCCCGGCCCAGCGCATCGGCGGCATCCAGTCCGGCAACCGACTCGATCATGGGCATCAAAGCGCATGCGGCGCCGCAAGCGGCTGCCACGGGCTCCAGCGAAGCGGCGGATTCCGCTTTGGGCACCATCACGGCAGCCGGGGCGATTGCGCGCATCAGGGCGAGATCGTCCGCGTGCGAGGCCGTGCCTGCCGCATTCACGCGGACCAAGATGCGCGTCCTTTGCGCCGCCGGCAAAGTCGGCCAGGCAGCGGCCAGGTCATTGCGTGCCGCCGCCTTGTCGGCGGGGCCGACCGCATCCTCAAGATCCACGATGACGGCGTCGGCACCGCAGGCCAGGGCCTTGGCATATCGGTCCGGCCGGTTGGCCGGTACAAACAGGAAGGACCGCGCCAACCCCAAGCTTTCATGCGCGGGTTGGCTCATGCCGCCGTCCCCAGCAGCGGCCCGACCCGCGGCCACGCGGCGACCTGCCACAACCTTTCCAGTGCAGCCTGCATTTCGCCGGCGGAGGCGCCGCCGCTGAAGGCTGCCAGGCGCAGCGCCTTGGCCGTGATTTCCTCGCGGCTGAGCGTGTTGCCCGGGTCGCCCTTGGGTTCATCGACCCGTCCATGCAAAACCCGGCCATCCGCTGTGTACACGGTCACCTTGCCGATCCAGCGCTGCGGGTAGGCGGCATCGACTTCGGGATCGAGCTCCATCGTCACCCGGTCGCGCAGCGCCTGCGTCGGCTCATCGAGAAAGTGCCGGTCGAATTCGTCCAGTCCGGCGTGCCTGAAGCGGGCCACCAACGACAGCACCGTCCCCATGGAAAACTTGCTCTGGTGCACCGTGGCCGGCTGCGTCACGGGGCCGAGCACATCGATGGCGCCTTGATGGACGTGCGTGACGACGCGGCCAAGATCGTCCGGCTTCAGGTCGTTGGCTTGCATCACCTGCAGCAGCGCGTCTGCGGCCGGGTGCGTATGGCGGCAGCTCGCATGGAACTTGAACGATGTCTCCAGCGTGGCCCAGCGGGTACCCAGCCCATCGTCAAGGCGGGTGGGATCGGCGTCCGTTGACATGCCGGCTGCCATGCCTTGCGCGCCTTCCAAGATTTCGGTTGCGCCCGTGAAGCCTTGTTGCGCCAGGCACGCCGCCATCAGGCCGCCGGCAGCGGCATGCGCCGTATGCAGCTGCTTGCTGTCGGCGCCGGTGCGCAGGAACTCCCACAGGCCCGCCGACTGTGTGCCCGCCGAACCAAAGGCATGCTGCATCTGTGCGGCATCCAGTCCCAGCAAGTTGCCCGCGGCGGCAGCGGCTGCCAGGGTGCCTGCGGTGCC
>DATNCB010000690.1:0-2610 GCA_035571715.1 Ramlibacter sp. | reverse complement strand
GCGGGCGCGACCGAAGTGGTGCCCGAACTGCTGGAAGGCTCGCTGATGCTGGCCAGCCATGCGCTGGCGCTGGTGGGCGTGCCGATGCGGCGGGTGATCCGCATCGTGCAGGACCAGCGCGACGCGCGCTACAACCTGCTGCGCGGCTACTTTCACGGCGCCGACGACGACACGGTCGACGAGCTCGAGAACGAGCGGCTCACGACGATCACCTTGCCATTCGGCGCCGGCTCGCTCGGGCATGCCCTCAGCCAGCTGGCATTGCAGGCGCTGGGCGTGCGCGTGGTGAGCCTGCGGCGCAGCAGCGGAAAGCCGATCGATCCCGCCAGCGATCCGCCGCTCGAGGATGGCGACACGCTGGTGCTGTCGGGCCGGCCCGACACGCTGGCGGTTGCGGAGGAAAAACTGCTGCGGGGATGACTCCGCAGCCACCGGCGGCGAGAAGCCTGCTGCTATCTCAAGTCGCCGTACTGGGTGCCGCTCAGGTGCGGCCGGCGATGCTCCGCGTCGGGCATTTCGGTGTCTTCGAAGCCGGTGAGCAGCGTATAGCTTTGCGGCCCGTGCACGCCCGCGCCCTCGAAATCCTTGGCGCTGGCTCCGTGCGCAACGCCTACCGCCGCCGCCGCGGCTGCCGCCGGGTTGGTTACGCCGTCTGCAAGCGCCTGCCTGAAGGCGGCGACCTCGTCGGGCTGGATCGGCTCGTAGCGCGAGGTATGCGCAGGCGCGGCCGGTACCGGTTGGGAATCGAGCGGGGCGGGGCGAGAACTCAGCGGAAGCGGCTGCGAATCCAGCGGCAAGGGTCGCGAGTCGGCTTCCCGCTGTTGCGGCCGGATACCCGGGTCGCCGATCGCGACGTGCTCGTTGGTGCGCCAGTACACGGCGGTGACAATAATGTCGTGCCGCGATTTGGCATTTTGTGCGATCAGCGCTTCGATTTCGGCCAGGCGCGCGGTTTCGCCACCGGTGGCACGCGCCAGGTCCACCATCACCAGGAACTGGCGGCCCCGTGGGTCCAGCGAAAGCACCTTGAACTTGTAGCTGGCGGACAGCACGCCGGCGCGCATCATGGCCTCGCGCACGATCGTGTACAGCAGTTCGCGCCGGGCCATGCGCTCGTTCTTGCGGTTGGCCGGTTGCCCGTTTGCAGCCGCCGCGTCCTTGCCGGCGGACTGGTGCTTGAACGCCGGCCGGGTGGCCTCCATCCTGGAAAGGCCGGAGCTTTCGGCTTGGGCCTTCGGCTTACTCGCCGCGAACAACCAGCTGAACAAGGACATCTCGGGCTTTCTGCAGTGCGGAAGTTGGGAGCAGCGGGAACGCACACTTTCGTTCCCTAATGGCTGGCTAGTGTAGTCTTGCGTGGGCCATGCCCTTGGTTAATTTGCAGCAAGCGGCGTGCCACCTGCGCGAAGGGTGTTCACTTTCGTGAAATAGTGGCGGCGCCTGCCAAGCGTACCGTTCGGCGGCTTGCTCGCTCAGGTGACCGCGATGCGTTTGGGCCTGTTGGCTAGGCGCCGCGACACCAGCGAGCCCAGCGCCATCGCCACTTCCAAGGCCAGCGCCGGTTGCCGGTTGGTCAGTTCGGTGAAGCGTATCGGCGTCAGGCACCAGACCTTGCTTGGGCTCGCAGCCTGGACCGTGGCGGTGCGTGGCAGCCGCGTGAAAAATGCGCCTTCGCCCACCGCCGATCCGGGCCCGACCAGTGCCAGCCGCAGCCGGCCCTTGGCGTCCTCGTAGTGAACCGTCAAGCCGCCCGACTCGATCAGGTACAAGGTGCGGTCCTGCGCGTTCTGCTCGATCAGCACCTGGCCCTGCATGATCGCAAACGGTTGCATGTACGTGCCAAGTAATTCCCACTGGGCGGGCGTGAGCGACGGCGTGAAGCTGTCGATCGAATGGTTGTGGGCAATCGCCCGGACCAAGCCTTGCACATCGAACTTGATCGGGGCGCGCAACGGAGCATTCATAGCTCAACGGTACCGGCCGCAGGAGCGGGCCACAAGAGGCGCTAACGCGCGCTTACAGGTGATACCTGATGTGAACCGTGTAAAGCAACAGCGGACGCTTTTTTCAACCGACGGCGAGCAGCGGATCGGCCTTCTTGCCGATGCCCAGGTAGGTATCGATGATGCGGCGGTCGTGCATCAGCGCTTCGGCCGATCCGCTCAGCGCCACGGCGCCCATTTCCAGCACATAAGCGCGGTCGGCCACCTGCAGCGCGGCCCGGGCGTTCTGTTCGACCAGCAGCACCGACACGCCGAGCTCGCGCAGCGAAGCGACCATCTCCAGCACCTCGCGCACGATCAGCGGCGCCAGACCCAGCGACGGTTCGTCGAGCATCAACAGCGTGGGCTTGGCCATCAGGGCCCGGCCGATGGCCAGCATCTGTCGCTCGCCGCCGGAAAGCGTCGAGGCCAATTGCGCGCGCCGCTCCTCCAGGCGCGGAAAGATGGCAAACACTTCCTGCATGCGCTGGGCCTGATCGCGCTGGCCCTTGCGCCAGCGCCAGAAGCCGCCCAGCAGCAGGTTGTCTTCCACCGACATTTCGCCGAACAGCTCGCGCCGCTCGGGCACCAGCGCGACGCCGCGCGCCACCATCGCCTCCACCGTCGG
>DATNCB010000689.1:0-2495 GCA_035571715.1 Ramlibacter sp. | reverse complement strand
TTCAGTCGGCCTTGATGTTGTTTTCCTTGACCACATGCGCCCAGGTGTCGATCTGCTTGTCGATGAAAGTTCGTGCAACATCGGGCGTGCCGCCGATCACCGTGATGCCCTGCCCGGCCAGCCGGGCCGCCACGTCGGGCGACTTCAGCGCCTTGTTCAGTTCCTCGTTCATGCGCCGCACGATCTCGGGCGGCGTCTTCGCCGGGGCCAGCACCGCCCACCAGGCCGGCGCGTCGAAGCCGGGGAAGCCGCTCTCGGCCACCGTCGGCACCTCGGGCAGTTCGGCCGCGCGTTTGCTGGTGGTCACCGCCAGCGCGCGCATGCGCTTGTTGTCAAGGTGCGGCTTGGTCACGAACACGGAAGCGATCGACAGTGGCACATGGCCGGCGATCGCGTCCGTCATCAGCGGCCCGCCGCCTTTGTAGGGAACGTGCTGCCAGTCCAGCCCGCCGCTCTTGCCCAGCAGCGCCATCGCAAGATGGCCGAGGCTGCCTGAGCCGATCGAGCCGTAGCTTACGTTTTTCTTCGCTTTGGCGGCGGCCACCACGTCCGCGAAGCTCTTGAATTCCGAACCCGCGTTCGTTGCCAGAACCATCGCGGAGGTGCCTACCAGGACCACGGGCGCCAGGTCCTTGCGGGTGTCGAACGGCAGGCCGGGGATCAGGCTCGGATTGACGCCGTGCGTGTCGAACACCACGGCAAAGGTGTAGCCGTCGGGCGGCGCCGCGGCCACCGCCGCCGTACCGATCGAACCGGACGCGCCGCCCTTGTTCTCCACGATCACGCTCTGGCCGAGCTGTTGCGAGAGCGGCTGAGCCAGGATGCGTGCCACCTGGTCGACCGAGCCGCCCGGCGGGAATACGGCCACCAGCTTGATGGGCTGGCGCGTTGGCCAAGCCTGCGCGGCGGCGTCGATCGGAGTCGCCGCGAGAGTCAGCAAGCCGCTCAACAAGGCGACGCCGGCCAGCCACTTCTTGATCTTCATCTTGATCCCCGGTCTTGAAAGAATCCGAGTATCCACCGCATGCGCAGGAGGGCAAGTGCCGTATCGACGGGGGTTTTGCCGAGCAGGGGACGGGTCGGTCTTGCTTGCCGATAATGCAGGAATGGTGCGATCTTCCCAACTCCTGCACGCGCAGCGCGAACTCGTGGCGCCGCGTCCTGCCGCCACCGTCCTGCTACTGCGCGACACACCGCAAGGGATCGAGGTACTGATGACGCGGCGCTCGCCTTCCGCCAGCTTTGCGCCGGGAGCCTACGTCTTTCCCGGCGGTGGCATCGACGAATCGGACGCGCAAGCCCATGACGCGGCTGCCCGCCGGCCGACGCAAAGTGATCTGCGGCTGACGCAGGCGATCGCGGCAATCCGCGAGAGCTTCGAGGAGCTGGGCGTGCTGCTGGCGCGGCATGCCGACGGCCGACCGGCCGACGCCAAGGACATCGCGGCCATCCACCGGCACCAGCCTTTCATCGAGCAATGCCGCGCCCTCGAACTGACGCTGGCGGCCAACCAGGTCTACGAGCTGGCGCACTGGATTACCGACCGCGACCTGCCGCGCCGCTTCGACGTTCCGTTCCTGGTGGCGCGCATGCCCGCGGACCAGATGCCGGTGGCCGACGAGACCGAGCAGTTCGAACCGGTCTGGGTGCGCCCGGCCGACGCGCTGGCCCGGCATCAGGCCGGCAGCTTCTTCATGATCTTCCCGACCATCCGCACGCTGGAGCGGCTGGCGAAATTCGATTCGGTCGACGCCGTGCTGCAGGCCTGCGCCGGCGAACAGCCGCTGTGGACCTGCTGCCCGCGCGGCGGGCTGCTCAAAGGCGCCGAGGTGCGTTACATGGAGCATGACATGCCATACGGCGAGTTGGCCCTGGTATGCCCCGATGGTCATGTCCTGCACCATCTGGACTGGCGCACCGACGAGCCCGTGGCCTTGCTCAAGAACGTGATGCGGCTCACGGCTCCCAACCCCGGCTACATGACCGGCCCGGGCACCAACAGCTACCTCGTGGGCGACCCGGACACCGGCTACCTGGTGATCGACCCGGGACCCAACGAGCCGGAACATATCGAGCGGATCTGGCGTGCGGCGGGCGGGGACATCCGCATCATCGTCTGCACGCATTCGCATCCGGACCATTCGCCCGGCGCGCGGCCGCTGCAGGCACTGTGCCCGGTCAAGCCGCCGATCGTCGGGCTGCCGTCGGCCGCCACTGCCCGGCCCCACAGCGAGTTCACGCCCGACCGGGTACTGGATGACGGCGAGCTGATCGTGCTGGAGGGCGCCGGCACGCGCCACAGCCTGAAGGCGATCCACACGCCGGGCCATGCCGCCAACCACCTGTGCCTGGTACTGCTGGAAGACGGCCTGCTGTTCTCGGGTGACCATGTCCTCAACGGCAGCACGACGGTGGTCGATCCGCCCGACGGCGACATGACGGCTTATATCGATTCGCTGGACCGGCTGTCGGCCGCGTGCGAGGCGCATGGCATT
>DATNCB010000688.1:0-1100 GCA_035571715.1 Ramlibacter sp. | reverse complement strand
GAAATCATGCCTCCCACCATCGGGGCGGCAATGCGGCTCATGACTTCCGAGCCGGTGCCTGTTCCCCACATGATCGGCAACAGGCCCGCCATGATCGCGACCACGGTCATCATCTTGGGCCGCACACGCTCCACGGCGCCTTCCATGACGGCGCCGTACAGGTCGGCCGCGTTGGGTGCGCGGTCCGCTTCGCGGCAGCGCAGTTTCGCCGCCTCCCACGCATGATCGAGGTAGATCAGCATCACGACGCCGGTCTCCGCAGCGACGCCGGCCAGCGCGATGAAACCCACCGCCACCGCGACCGACACGTTGTACCCGAGCGTCCACATCAGCCAGACACCGCCAATCAGCGCGAACGGCACCGACAGCATCACGATCAGGGTCTCGGTCATCCGCCTGAAGTTCAGGTACAGCAGCAGGAAGATAGTGAGCAGTGTGACCGGGATCACCAGCTTCATCTTCTCGATGGCGCGTTCCATGTACTCGAACTGGCCGCTCCAGGTGATGTAGTAGCCCGGCGGAAACTTCACGTTGTCCGTCACGGCCTTGCGGGCGTCGGCCACATACGAGCCGATGTCGCGGTCGCGAATGTCGATGAAGATATATGCCGACAAGAGGGCATTCTCGGTGCGGATCCCCGGCGTGCCGCGCACCACCTTGACGCGGGCTACCTCGCCGAGCGGAATCATCGCGCCGCTCATGGTGGTCACCAGCACCTCGCGCTCGATCTGCTGCGGATTGCTGCGCAGCTCGCGCGGGTAGCGCACCGTCACGCCGAAGCGCTCGCGCCCCTCGACCGTCGTCGTGACCATCTCGCCGCCCAGCGCGGTGCCGATCACCTCCTGCAGATCGCCGACCGACAGGCCGTAGCGAGCCAGCTGCTCGCGGTCCGGCTCAATGTCGAAGTAGCTGCCGCCGGTGATGCGCTCGGCGAAGGCCGACGTCGTTCCCGGCACCTTCTTGACCACGGCCTCGATCTCTTTGGCCAGCCGCTCCATCTCCACCAGATCCTTGCCGAATACCTTGATGCCGATGGGCGTGCGGATGCCGGTGGACAGCATGTCGATCCGCGCCTTGATCGGCATGGTCCAGGCGTTGGA
>DATNCB010000687.1:0-1100 GCA_035571715.1 Ramlibacter sp. | reverse complement strand
CTGGGCTACTACCGCGGCATCATGAACAAGCTCGACGAGATTGCTTCGGTTCAGCCCGAGTGCGCGGACTTCGCCGCCGCGATGCGCGAGCTGGCCAGGCAATTCCAGTTCGAGGCGATGAGCCGTGAGCTCGCCCGTTGCGCGAGTGCGCTTCAGGAGAAACCGCGATGACCGGCCGGCTGGACCTGGACCGCGCGAACAGCGATGTGGTCCTGATCGTCGACGACGTGCCCGACAACCTGGCGGTGTTGCACGATGCGCTGGACGAATCGGGCTACACCGTGCTGGTGGCGACCGGCGGCGAAGCGGCCTTGCAGTGCGCGGCGCAGGCGCTGCCCGATATCGTGCTGCTGGACGCCATGATGCCGGGCATGGACGGATTCGAGGTCGCCAAACGGCTGAAGGCGTCGCCCGCGACAGCGCATATCCCGATCATCTTCATGACGGGCCTGACCGAAACCGAACACCTGGTGGCCGCGCTCGAAGCGGGCGGCGTGGACTACGTCACCAAGCCGATCAAGCCCAAGGAAGTGCTGGCGCGCATGGGCGTGCACATGCAGGGCGCGCGCCAGGCCCGGCAGACGCGCAATGCGCTGGACGCGTTCGGCTACGCCAGCATCACCGTGCGCGCGAGCGACGGAAGGCTGATGTGGCAGACCCCCTTGGCGCGCGAGCTGCTGCTGGCCTACTACGGCACCGGCGCACCGCAAGCGCCGCAGCCGGTTGTCGATTGGCTACGCCGGCACCTGCAGGATGCGCAGCAGCAGATCGAGCCGCCGCGCCTGACGGCGCAACTGGGCGCGCGCCGGCTCACTTTCCGGCTGCACCAGCGCATCGGCAGCGACGGCGACGAAGCTGGCGACTGGCTGATCGTGATGCGCGAAGTGTCGGACACGGCGGTGATCGAAGCCATGAGCTTGTCGTTCAAGCTCACGGCCCGCGAGGCGGAAGTGCTGTATTGGGTCGTGAAGGGCAAGATCAATCGCGATATCGCCGACATCCTGGGCGCGAGCCCCGCGACGGTGAAGAAGCACCTGGAACGGGTGTTCGCCAAACTCGGCGTGGAAACGCGCACGGCAGCCGCCGGAATGGCGATGAAT
>DATNCB010000686.1:0-3113 GCA_035571715.1 Ramlibacter sp. | reverse complement strand
TGCTGCATTGGCAAATCGGGGCGATTCTGGCCGGTCTCGCGCTGCCTCCCGCCATATGGATATGCAAGACGCGGGTGCGCCGGCTCCCGGGCAACAAGCAACTCGGCGTCAACTTGACCGGCATTCTCGCGGCCGGCGCGGTGCTTGCTCCCAGCGGCTTCATTTTGTTCAGCAGCCGGTTTTAGAAACCCTAGACGTTAGCAGCCGTCGCAGGATCTAGAAAAGACAGGTCTGACCGGCCGCTGCTGGCCTTCGAAAGGCCGTCGTGTCGAGCTCGACCCGGTCGTGGTTGAAGCCGAGCTTGGTACTGGCCTTGAGGAACCTTTGCCCGATCAGCTCGGCCCAGGGGCCTGTGCCCTTCATCCGCGTTGCGAAGTCGCTGTCGTAGTCCTTGCCGCCGCGCATGTCGTGGATGCGCGCCATGATCCGCGCCGCGCGTTGCGGGTAATGCAGTTCCAGCCATTGGCGAAACAGCGGGCTCACTTCCCACGGCAACCTGATCACATGGTAGAAGGCGCTGCGCGCGCCCGCCTCCCAGGCAGCCTGAAGCACCTGCTCCATGTCCTCGGTGAGGAACGGAATCTGCGGGGCCAAGCTCACGCCGCACGGCACGCCATGCTCGGCCAGCGTGCGCAAGGTGCGCAGGCGCCGGTGCGGCGCGGCCGCGCGCGGTTCGAGCTTGCGCGCGAGCTCGGCATCCAGCGTGGTGATCGTGACGTTGACGGAGCACAGCTTGCGGGCCGCCATGGGAGCGATCAGATCCAGGTCGCGCTCCACACCGCTGGACTTGGTCACCAACGAAAAAGCGTGCTGCGTCTCGTGCATCAGTTCGATCACCGAGCGCGTCAGCCGCAACTCGCGCTCGACGGGTTGATAGCAGTCCGTCGCGGTGCCGATCGCGATCAAGCGAGGCTCGTACTTCTTCCTGGACAGCTCCGCGCGCAACAGCTTCGCGATGTTGCGCTTGGCGACGATCTTCGTTTCGAAGTCCAGCCCCGGCGACATGTTCAGGTAGCTGTGGGTGGGCCGCGCGTAGCAGTAGATGCAGCCGTGTTCGCATCCGCGGTAGGGATTGATGGATCGATCGAAATAGACGTCCGGGGATTCGTTGCCGGTGATGATGCTGCGCGCCTCCTCCCAGATCACCTCCGTGCGCGGTACCTCGTGCGGCTGCGCCAAGCCTTCCTCGAGCGTTGACCATCCATCGTCGAACGCGCCGCGCGTATCGAGCTCGAACCGGTGCGCCAACCGCGTTGCGGAGCCGCGGCCCTTGATCGCCTGCACGGGAATGCGCACTTCATCCACGGTCCATCATCCAGATGCTGTATATAACAACAGTATGCGGACGCGAGCCCGTATGCGCAACGCTGCGGAACCATCAGTAACCTTTAACACTTTCGGCGGACAGCATTTCGCCTAGCGGTTTCGGGTGTTTTTCGTAGCTCGGCCATAGGCGCGGATGTTCTGATCAATCCATCGCCGCGGACCACGCGGGGGAAATCCTGATAGGGAAAAGTGCAATGGATAAAGCCAAGCCCGCCGATCGCAAACACAAGATTCTTGTGGTCGACGACACCGCTGACAACCTCTTCCTGATGAGCGCCCTGCTCGAAGACGAGTACGACGTGGTCACCGCCTCCACAGGAGAACAGGCGCTGCGGATAGCGAATTCCGCGGAGCCGCCGGAACTGATCCTGCTGGACATCATGATGCCGGAGATGGATGGCTACGAAGTCATGCGCCGGCTGCACAAGAACCCGGCCACCGCCGGCGTCCCGGTCATTTTTCTCACCGCGCTGACCAGCATCGAGGAGGAACAGTTCGGCCTGGACCTGGGGGCGGTGGACTACATCACCAAGCCGATCAGTCCGCCCGTGGTGATGGCACGCGTGCACGCGCACCTGGAACGCAGCGGCAACGCGCGGCGGCTGCAGGCGCTGTCGGAAAAGCTGGGCCGCTACCTCGCGCCGCAAGTGTACAAGTCGCTGTTCGACGGCTCGCGCGACGCCCAGATCCACACGCAGCGCAAGAAGCTCACCGTATTTTTCTCCGACATCAAGGACTTCACCGCCTCCACCGTCAAGTGGCAGCCGGAGGACATCACCTTTCTGCTCAACAGCTATTTCACCGAGATGTCGAGGATCGCCCAGGAGTACGGCGGCACACTGGACAAGTTCATCGGCGACGCCATGGTGATCTTCTTTGGCGACCCCGACAGCCGGGGCGTGAAGGAAGACGCGCTGCAATGCGTGAAGATGGCGCTGGCGATGCAGCGCCGGATGGCCGAAATGCAGGTGATCTGGCGCGAGATGGGGCTGGACAAGTCGTTCCAGGTCCGCATGGGCATCAACACCGGCTATTGCGACGTGGGCAACTTCGGCAGCGATCTGCGCATGGACTACACCATCATCGGCGTCGAAGTGAACCGTGCGGCCCGGTTGGAGCAGTCCGCCGACCCCGGCGGCATCCTGATCTCCAGGGAAACCTACGGGTTGGTACAAGGCGAAATAGAGGCCGAAGAGCAGGAACCGCTGACGGTCAAGGGCTTTGCCGAGCCGATCGAAGCCTACGCCGTGCAGGACGAAGCCGAGGTCCGCACGACGGCGCGCAAGGTGTACCAGTGGGAACGGCTGGGCATGCGGGTACTGGTCGACCTGGACCGGCTGCCCTCCCATGATCGCGCCGCCGCCGCGGTGGAATTGCGCGAAATGGCCGACCGCCTGCATTAGGCATAGGGGCCGCCCATAATGGGCCATGGACACGCTGCTGCTATCGCGCATCCAGTTCGCCGCCAACATCGGCTTCCATATCCTGTTCCCCAGCATCAACATCGCGTTGTGCTGGTTCCTGCTGTACTTCCGGCTGCGCCACATCGCGTCGAAGGGCACCGCAGCAGCCCAGGGCTGGGAAGAAGCGTATTACCTGTGGACCAAGATCTTCGCGCTGACCTTCGCCATCGGCGTGGTCACGGGCGTCACCATGAGCTTCCAGTTCGGCACCAACTGGCCGGGCTACATGGAACGCGCCGGCAACATTGCCGGACCGCTGCTGGGCTATGAAGTCCTGACGGCATTCTTCCTCGAAGCCACCTTCCTGGCGATCATGCTGTTCGG
>DATNCB010000685.1:0-1589 GCA_035571715.1 Ramlibacter sp. | reverse complement strand
CAACGAAATCTTCGGCCGCAGCAACAACCCGTGGAACCTGGAGCGCACCACCGGCGGGTCCAGCGGCGGCGGCGCGGCCGCGGTGGCGGCGAGGCTGGCGCCGTTCGACATCGGCAGCGACCTGAGCGGCTCGATCCGGATTCCGGCGCACTTCTGCGGCGTCTACGGCTTCAAGCCGAGCTCGAACCGGGTGCCGGGAACAGGACACATCCCGCCGCCGCCGGGCGCACCGCGGATGGACCGGCAGCTGTGCGCATACGGCCCGCTGGCGCGCAGCATCGACGATCTGGTGCTGCTCACGTCCTTGTTGGTGGGACCGGACGGACAGGACACCGAGATCCCTCCGCTGCCCTGGCGCGCGGTGCCGCGGCGCCAGGCTTCGCAATTGCGCATCGTCTGGCGCAGTGCCTGGCCGGGCGTGCCGACCGCGCGCGTGGTGCGAGACGCGGTGGAGCGGGTGGCGCGGAGCCTCGCTGACGCGGGCGCGCACGTCGAGGAGGGCGATCCGGGTTTCAGCCGCGACGAGCTGATGGCGGTGTGGAACGATTATTTCGCGCTCGCCTCGACGGCGATGATGGAAGTTGCAGGCGTGAGCCTGCCGGTGAAACCGCCGCCCGGCGCGCCAGGCGGACTGGCCACATGGATTGGTGTGCAGCACCGGCGCGACGCATTGCTGCGCGCGATCGACCGCACGCTGACGCAGCGCTTCGACGCGTTCCTCTGCCCCGCCGTCATCACGAATGCGTTCGCGCATTCAGCGCCGCGGATGCCGTTCATGCTGGATGGCGACAGCGTGGATTCGCGTTTCGCCGACCACTACCTGTTCCCGTTCAGCCTGCTTGGCACGCCCGCCGTCGTACTGCCTGCCGGACTCGCCGGCGACGGCCTGCCCGTCGGCGTCCAGCTGGTGGGCGCACGCTGGTGCGACGAGGAGTTGCTTGCCACGGCACGGGCGGTCGACGGCGTGGTCGGCGGATTCCGCGCCGCGCCGGATCCGGCCAACTAGGGCCTCCCTCCGGGTTGCGGCCCTAACGCCCAAAGAAAAACCCCCGCGCTTGCACACAGGGGTTCGAGGGCGGTTGCCCGCAGGTGCGGCGAGGGCCGCTTGCTTCGTCTTATTGCTTGCCTGTTTCCGCTCCGTCCCGCCTTCTATTCGATTAGGGACGCGGCTGGATGCCTGTCCCACGGGCGTATTTTAAATTGTTACGCATTGCATAAGATCGTTTCAAGCTCCGGCCGACCGCGCAAAGCGCCTTTTATTTCTTTTGTCGGTATTTTCGCAACGCTGCGATCTGCGCGGCCATGACGGCGAGCTCGGACTGGGCCTTGGCCAGGTCGATATCGCTCTTGGCGTTCTTCAGCGCTTCTTCCGCGGCGTGCTTGGCCTCGTTGGCTTTTTCCTCATCGAGGTCCTTGCCGCGGATGGCGGTGTCGGACAGCACGGTGACGCAGTTGGGCTGCACTTCGAGCACGCCGCCGGCGACGAAGACGAATTCCTCGGTGCCGTCGGCCTTCTCGATGCGCACCGAGCCGGGCTTGATGCGCGTGATCAACGGCGTATGGCGCGGGTAGATGCCCAGTTCGCCGGC
>DATNCB010000684.1:0-7254 GCA_035571715.1 Ramlibacter sp. | reverse complement strand
CTCACACATGGCGACGCGCTGTGCCTGGCGGACACCGAATACCTGCGCTTTCGCAGCCAGGTGCGCTCGCCGTCGTGGCAACGGGAGTTTCTCGCCAAGCCACTGCAGCAGCGCCAGGCGATTGCCAAGGATCTGCGCAGGCAAAGCGAGGAGCGCAAACGCCTGGGCGAGCAATACCCCGATGTCGATAGCGCCGCGGCCACTGCATGGCTCGACGCGGCCGACGCGCAGGTGCTTATTCACGGCCACACTCACCGGCCGGCCGACCACGCCTTGGGCGAGCGGGCGCGCACCGTGCTCAGCGACTGGGACGCGGCAAGCACGCCGCCACGCCTGCAAGCGCTGCGGCTGAGCGCAGCCGGCGTGACGCGGGTCGCGCTCTCCTGATGTTGGGCTGGCTGCGAAAACGCCGCCACGCGGGGGCAATTCCGGAGAGTCTCTGGCGCGCGATGCTGGCCCATTACCCGTTCCTGGCCTCGCGCCCGGAGAGTGAACTGCTGCGGCTCAAGGAGCTGTCCGCGCAATTTCTCGGCAGCAAGGAATTCCATGGCGCCAACGGCCTCGTCATCACGGATGGCGTGGCGCTGGCCATCGCGGCGCAGGCGGTGCTGCCGGTGCTGCACCTCGGCCTGGCCTGGTACGACGACTTCGTGGGCATCGTGGTGCACCCTGCGGAAGTGCTGGCGCGGCGCACCGAGACCGATGAAACCGGCGTGGTCCATCACTATGACGAGGTGCTGGCCGGCGAAGCGATGGAACGCGGCCCGGTGATGTTGAGCTGGGCCGATGTCGATAGCGCCGGCAGGACCGCCGAACAGGGCTACAACGTCGTGATCCACGAGTTCATCCACAAGATCGACATGCGCGACGGCGCGCCCGACGGTTGCCCGCCGTTGCGCTCGCGCGCCGCCCGGCAGGCTTGGCTGGCTGTGATGCAGGCCGAGTATCAGGCGTTTCGCGAGAAGGTCATCATCGCCGAGCGGTTCGGCGGCGAGTCGCCCTGGCTGGACTCCTATGGGGCGACCTCCATCGACGAATTCTTCGCGGTGGCTTGCGAAGCGTACTTCGTCAACCGGCAGCGGTTCGACGTCGAGTTCCCGGCCCTGTCGCCGCTGCTGGACAGCTTTTTTTGCCCTAGCGCCGCAACAGGGTCTTGAGCACGCCCTGCAGGCGCCGCGCAGCGCTTGTTTCGTAAGCGCTCGACAGCACGCGCGCTGCGTCCTGACCCCAGGTTTGCGCCGGCGATGGATCATTGCGGCGCGTCAGCAGCTGCAATTGCAATGCCCGCCGCGCATTCAGGTGCTCGGCCGGCGTGGGCGCCTCGGCCGCGATCTCCAGCCGCAGCAACGCCTCGGAGCCATCGCCGGAAGGCGCGGCACCGAGAGCCTGCGCCCAGCTGCTGCGCACCGCCGGCGTGACTGCCTTGCCCAGCTCTTGCAAGCTCGGCACTTGGTCGGCCGCGCGCTGCTCCCACGCCGTCATGAGCTGCGTCAGCGCTTCCCCATGGGCCTGCGCCGCGAGCTTCTTGAGAGTCAGCTGCGCGTGCTCGAGGGCTTCGCGCTGGGCGCGGAACGCCACATCGCCCAGTCGCGGCCCGCGGTCTTCGAACGCCGTCCGGTCGCCGAATCGCCCCGCGCCCGCGCCGCCGGAGCGATCATCGCGGCGCTCGCCGAACTTGCCGCCGGCGCCGCCCTTACGGTCGCCGAACTTGCCGCCGCGGCCAGGTGCCATCGGCTCGGCCTTTTTCATCCCCGGCCGGTCGTCGCCACGCATCGCAACGACTGGCTTGGGCGCCGGCTTGGGTGGCGCTACGGGTGCAGGGGCCGCTTCGCCCTCGGCTTTCGCCTCATCTGAAGCGGCTTCGGGCGCGGCCGTGGCATCCGCAGCTGGTTCGGCCGCAGCTGCCTCGGCGGCGGGTGCTTCGCCGGCCGGCGCCACCAGCGCCGGGCCCGCCGCCGCGACGGCAGCTGCTGCCTGCGCCTGCCCGCGCAATGCGGCTTCGAGCGCGGCCATCGCCGCCTTGATCTTCTGCGCCTCACCGCTCGCATTGGCCGCCTCGAGTGCCTTGGAAGACTCGAGCACGGTGCGATCGCGTTCACTCAGCGCCGCCGCCGCTTTCTCGCGCTCTTCGGTCTTGCGGTTGAACGCCTCGTCGATGGGCTTGCGGAACGCATCCCACAGCTTTTGCTCGTGCTTGCGCTCCAGCGGCACCGCCTGCGCTTCGGCCTGCCAGTGTTGCTGCAGCGCCTTCACCGCGTCGACCCGCAGCTGCGGGGCGGCGCCGAGCGCCTTTGCCTCTTCTATCATGGCGTGGCGCCGGTCAAGGCTTTCTTTCTGGATCACCTCCAGCGGCACAGCGGCGGCCTGGATGGTTTCCTTCCACAGCGGCTGCAATTCGGCAAAGGCCTTCTCGCTCAGATGACCCGAATCGCGCCAGCGGCTATCGAACTGGTGAAGGATGCGGTTGAAGCCCTTCCAGTCGCCGTCCTTGGCCGTCGGATTGGCTGCGGCCCAGTCCTTGACCTCCTCGATCAGCGCCAGGCGCTGCGCCCGATGTTCGGCCGCCTCCGCCTTGACCTTGTCGAGCCAGGCTTCCACCACTTTGTGGGCCTCGTTGCAGGCGTCATCGAAGCGTTTCCACATGGCATGGTTGGGCGCCCCGCCCTGGTCGGTCTGCTTCCACTGCTCGCGCAGCGCGCGAAGCTGCTCCTGCATCTTGCGCCCGCCATAGCGGGGTTTGCGCGCCGCGCTTTCCGATCCTTCGGGTTTCGGGGCTTGCGGTTCCTGGCCCTCGACGGCAGCCGGATGCTCGAACAGGGCCTCGGCCTTGGCAACCAGCTCCTGGCGCAGCTGGTCGGCCCGCCAGCGCTGCCACCCTTCCAGTTCCCCGGCCGCCGCCAGCGCAGCGTGCGCCTGGTTTTCGAGCTTGTCATCGATCAGCTTGCCGTGTTCCTTGAGCGCATTGCGCAGGGCCGCGGCCGCGCCGGCGCTCGCCTTGCCATGTCCTTGGGCAATTTCCTGCTCCAGTTTGGCAAGGACCTCGCGCACGGTTTGCGTGGCTTGGGCACGAACCTCTGGATCGACCTTGGGTTTGGCCGGCCTGACGGGCACTTCGACCGCGACGCCCCGGTCCGCGCGCAATTCATCGGCCCATACCGGCACGGGCGGCAGCGGCGCCGAAGCGTCCTGGGCCGCAGCCACCGCTTGGGCCAGGGCGCTCTGGAACGCGTCCCAGACGGCCTGGAGCTGGGTGCGCGACGCCTCGAGCAAGGGTGGAAACTTCTTGTCGACGCTCTGCCAATTGGGATCTGCGAGCAGTGCCTGGGCCTGCGCCTGCCAGTCGGGGACGTCGGTCGCCAGCGCCTCGGCTGCCGCCTGCGCATCGCGCCAGGACTTGGTGGAGAGTACTTCGATGCGCTGGGCCAGCAGCACGGCGGCCTCGCGCTGCACCTGGACCCGGTGCTGCAAGTCCTCGATTCCTTTCACCCGATCGGCCAGCTGCCCTTTGAGCGACGCCAGCGGCTCGCGGCTGAGCGGGGCACCGGCCTTGGCGGCATCGCGCTGCCAGGCCATGGCGTCGGCGATATTCACTTTCTCCTCCGCCAGCAGGTTGCGGGCTTTCTCCGCCCATTCTGCGGCGATCACTTCCTGGCCCTTGCTGCGCTTGATCTCATCGAGCTTTTCGCGCAGCAGTTTCGCGGCGCCCTTGTCGCGCCCGCTGAGCTCGCGGAAGACCTCCTGCATCTGCTCCACGCTGGGATTGCCGGCCAGCCATTCGCGCACGCGCGCGGCGCGCTCACCGGAAGTGGGAGCGGAGAAGGCGCCTCCGGTAAGAGCGTCGAGCGAGCGGGTGTCGTTGGGTTTGAGGGTTGCTTGGATCACTGCGGTTTCTTGGAATCGTTGGACGGACGCCCTCGGTGGCGGGCAAACCGCTATTCTCGCCGCGAAACGCGCTCCGGCATCGCGCGCGGTAACGACGGCTCACATAACGGACCGGGGAAAGGGAAGCGGCGAAAGCGCAGCCAGAAAAGAGAAAGCCCGGACAGACAGCGAAACCGCCTGCCGGGCTCGACGGCTGACTTAAAGTCTTGCGCCGCCTGGGTCCGCAAACAAGGAGTATCAGTCCCCGTTTGCGCCGGAGGCAATGGATTGCCTCCAAGAGGGGCCGGGGCTACCACCGAAGTGGCCCTACCGGCTGATCGCCCGATCACTCGGGACACTCTGAAGGTAGGTCAGTGTCCAGCTCTTTTCAAGACTGAGTTTTCAATGGCGGCGGGCGCCGCGATTGCGGATATTGCCTTGACAAGGTAGCCCGAATTTGGTCCAGGGCGCCTGCCTTGTAGGGTTAGAGAGCCTCGCCGACTTTGTTACGAAGGCGTTTTCCGATAAGCGGCATCTTCGGGGACTTTCCCCGCCGCAGACCCCATTCCTGAAACAAGCCGACGATGCGCTGGCTTCGAGCGGTTCACGCCGAATTTCTCGGAAAACGTTGCCTGAGCTGCCATTGCGCTATTGTTTTTATAGCAAAACAGACTGCTGGCATATGTATTGCTTATATCCTTCAACTTGACCGACTGGCAGTTCACCTACAAGGAAAAATGCCGGACGCGGTGTAATTTGTGTTCTAAATAGGTTATTTTGGAATAATAAAGCAACTTGATATTCTTGACCTCGTATTAGGAGCGCACCTAGAATTTGCCCGTCCCCCGCAAAAGTAGTCGGGACAATTCGAATCCGCTGCCGAACCCGGCTAAGTCAGATCGCTGCGACGAGCTCCGCAAGGGCTCCCGGTTATTTGATGGCGTACCAATCCAAACGAGGAGCCTGACGGTTTGATGCTGCCCAAAGCAGCACCACGAAGCAGGCCCGCGCGTAGAAAGGAAGTGCTATGACAGCGCTAGGAAGAATGGGCCAGGGCCTGCGAACCTTTGCCTCCGATATCGGTGAAGGCTTTTTTGAGATCACGCATAACAGTTTTGCCCTGGTCGGCCTGGCCGTGGTGTTCTGCGCGGTCAGCCTCGCGGCCCGGCCCGATTGGCGCGAGACCGGCGAAGTCGAGCTGAGGGACTGGCTGCAAGCCCGCCACATCGCTGCCCTGGGCATGCAGGTGGAACTGGACGCGATCGACCGGGCGACGGCGGCGAACCCCCAGGATCTGCCCAAGCAGCAGGCCGCGGTCGCCTATTGGCTCAGCAAGAAATACCGGGTGGCGCCCGAGCCTTTGAGCGCCCTGGTGGCCGAAGCCTACGAAATCGGGGAGCATGCCAAGCTCGATCCCACTCTGATCCTGGCCGTGATGGCGGTCGAATCCGGCTTCAACCCATTTGCCCAGAGCGCCGTCGGTGCCCAGGGACTGATGCAGGTCATGACCGGCGTCCATAGCGACAAATACGAGAACTTCGGCGGCAAACTGGCGGCGTTCGATCCGGTTACCAACCTGCGGGTGGGGGTGAAGGTGCTGCAGGAGTGCATCCAGCGCGCCGGCTCGCTGAACGCCGGCCTGAAATTTTACGTAGGCGCGGCCAAGCGGGACGATGACGGCGGCTATGCCGACAAGGTCATGGCCGAGCACGCCCGCCTGAAACAGGTCGCCTCCGGCCGGCACGTACCGCTGCCGCAGCCGCCAGTCATTCGCACAGTGGCCCCGCTTAACCCCGTGCCGCCCGCAGGCGAGGACAAGGTCGCGGCCATCACGCTATCCTGAGCCGGCGGCGCTCCGCTACACTAGCGCTGTACGCGACTGGCGATAGGCGCGGCGCCCCGGGGGGGCGGCCGGCGCTGACGTGGACACCGCCGCAGGGGCTTTCCTCGCATCAGCAGAGGGGGGTTCCCCTCGCGAAACCACTGGGAAGCGTACCGCCGGGTCACTCCGGCGTTCGGCCGTTCGCCTGGGCAGCACCACATCTCATAGGACTGCCATGTTCCACCGCAACTTTCTCATCGAACAAACCGATCCCGAACTCTGGGCTGCGATCCAGGCCGAAAACAAACGCCAGGAAGAGCACATCGAGCTGATTGCCAGCGAAAATTACGCGTCGCCGGCCGTCATGGCCGCCCAGGGCACCCAGCTGACCAACAAGTACGCCGAAGGCTATCCGGGCAAGCGCTACTACGGCGGCTGCGAAAACGTCGACGTCGCTGAACAGCTGGCAATTGACCGCGTCAAGCAGCTGTTCGGTGCCGATGCGGCCAACGTGCAGGCACACTCCGGCGCCCAGGCCAACGAAGCGGTGTTCCTGGCGTTTCTGAAGCCCGGCGACACGATCATGGGCATGAGCCTGGCCGAGGGCGGCCACCTGACCCATGGCATGGCTCTTAATATGAGCGGCAAGTGGTTCAACGTCGTTTCCTATGGCCTCGATGCGAAGGAAGAGATCGACTACGAGGCGATGGAGCGCAAGGCCCGCGAGTCCAGGCCCAAGCTGATCATCGCCGGCGCTTCGGCCTACGCGCTACGCATCGACTTCGAGCGCTTCGCCAGGGTGGCCCGGGACGTCGGCGCCATCTTCATGGTCGACATGGCTCATTACGCCGGCCTCATTGCTGCCGGCGTCTATCCCAACCCGGTGCCGCACGCCGATGTCGTGACGTCCACCACCCACAAGAGCCTGCGCGGCCCGCGCGGGGGCTTCATCCTGGCGAAAGCCGAGCACGAGAAGGCGATCAACAGCGCCATCTTCCCCGGGCTGCAGGGCGGACCCCTGATGCACGTGATCGCCGCCAAAGCCGTGGCGTTCAAGGAAGCCCTGGCGCCCGAGTTCAAGACTTACCAGCAGCAGGTCGCCAGGAACGCCCGGATCGTGGCCGAGACGCTGGTGCAGCGCGGTTTGCGCATCGTCAGCGGCCGCACGGAAAGCCACCTGATGCTGGTGGACCTGCGCGCCAAGGGCATTACCGGCAAGGAAGCCGAGGCCGTGCTGGGCGACGCCCACATGACCATCAACAAGAACGCGATTCCCAACGATCCGGAAAAGCCGATGGTGACCAGCGGCGTGCGCATCGGCACCCCGGCCATGACGACCCGCGGCTTCAAGGATGAAGAGGCACGCATCACGGCGAACCTTATCGCCGACGTGCTGGACAATCCGCGCGACGCGGCCACCATCGCGGCGGTGCGGGAAAAAGTCAATGCGCTGACACGCCGCTTCCCGGTCTACGGATGACGCCGCCGCCAACATGAAATGCCCCTTTTGCGGCAACGCAGATACCCAGGTGGTCGAAACACGCCTGGCGGAGGACGGCGACTTCGTGCGC
>DATNCB010000683.1:0-10530 GCA_035571715.1 Ramlibacter sp. | reverse complement strand
CCCGGTTGGCCGCTTCACCATGCGGGGAGGCCCGTCAACCGATATTGTAGGCGGGGACTATGCCCCTCGCCGTCTGCGGGGCCGGCATGAGGCAGCCCGTAGAATTCAGCGCATGTCGTACCTCGTGCTTGCCCGCAAATACCGGCCCAGGACCTTCAGCGAGATGGTAGGCCAGGAGCACGTGGTCCAGGCGCTGAGCAATGCGCTGACTCAGCAGCGGCTGCACCATGCCTATCTTTTCACCGGAACGCGCGGCGTCGGCAAGACGACCGTGGCGCGGATCCTGGCCAAGTCGCTCAACTGCCAGGGGCCCGACGGGCAGGGCGGCATCACGGCGACACCGTGCGGCGTTTGCCAGGCCTGCGTCGACATCGACAGCGGGCGTTTCGTCGATTACACCGAGCTGGATGCCGCTTCCAACCGCAGCGTCGACGAAGTGCAGGCGCTGCTGGAGCAGGCCGTGTACAAGCCGGTCCAGGGCCGCTTCAAGGTCTTCATGATCGACGAAGTGCACATGCTCACCGGCCACGCGTTCAACGCCATGCTCAAGACGCTGGAAGAGCCGCCCGAATACCTCAAGTTCGTGCTGGCGACCACCGATCCGCAGAAGGTGCCCGTGACTGTGCTGTCGCGCTGCCTGCAATTCAACTTGAGGCCGATGGCTCCGGAAACGATGCAGGAACATCTGGTGCGTGTGCTGCAGGCCGAAGGTGTCGAGGCGCAACCCCAGGCGCTGCGCTTGCTGGCCCGGGCGGCGCGCGGGTCGATGCGCGATGCACTGTCGCTTACGGACCAAGCCATCGCGTTCGGCGGCGGCAAGCTCGAGGAAGCGGCGGTGCGGCAGATGCTCGGCAGCGTCGATCGCAGCCATGTGATTCGCCTGATCGATGCGCTGGCGCAAGCCGACGGGAAGACCGTTGTCGAAATCTCCGAACAGTTGCGCGTGCTGGGCCTGAGCGCCGCATCGACACTGGAAGAAATGAGTGCGGTGCTGCAGCGCATGGCCGTGATCCAGGCCGTGCCCTCGGCTGCGGACGAGGGCGACAGCGACAGCGAAACCGCCGACATCGCGCGGCTCGCGGAATCGATGCCTGCCGATGAAACCCAGCTGCTCTACAGCCTTTGCCTGCATGGAAGGGCCGAACTGGGCCTGGCGCCTGACGAGTACGCAGGACTGACGATGGTGCTGCTGAGGTTGCTGGCCTTCAAGGCGCCTACGCTTCGCAGCGGCAGTGGCCGCGGTGCGCCAGACAATCAGTCTGAAAAAAAAAGTCTGAGTGAAACGCGCGACGCGAAGTCCGCTCCGCCACGGCCGGCGCCGGCCGCTGCCGCACCGCTGCAGGCCGCCGCTGCGTCACGCACTGCGGTGCCGGCGGTGGGCGTCCCGCCAGGGCAGGTACTGCGGGTTGTGGAAGCCGCTCCGGCGCAGCCGGCCCAACGCGGCGGTTCCGGGTCCAACGCGAACGGCCGGCCGTCGAGTGAAGTGGTCGGCGTACCAGTGCGAGTGCAGGCCGAATCGGCGCGCGAGGCGGCGGCCGTCGGTGCCGCCCTGGTGCCAACGGAAGAGGGCGACTTCTGGCAGGCCACGGTGGCCGCCCTGGTGGCCCGAGAGCTCGTCACCGCGCTGGTGCGCGAGCTGGCGCTGCAGTCGCAGCTGGTGGGGCGGGACGAAGGCTATTGGATGCTCCGCGTCGAGCGCGAATCCTTGAACCAGCCCGCGAGCCGCGAGCGCCTGCAAAACGCGCTGGAAGCGGCCGGCCACAAGGTCAGCCTCAACGTCGAAGTGGGGACGGTCACCGACAGCCCGGCACGGCGCATCGCTGCCGTCGCGGCAGAGAAACAGCGGGCGGCCGAGGAAATCATCCAGAGCGATCCCTTCGTCCAGACGATGATTCGTGAGTTTGGGGCGAAAATCGTCCCTGGAAGCATCAAGCCCGTGCAGAGCTAACGACTTAAGCTCTGTCCAGCTAAGTGACCTCGGGGACAGATCTTTAGCTCTTTCCCCAACTGATTAGACAAAAGGAACTGACATGTTCAACAAAGGACAACTCGCCGGCCTCATGAAACAGGCGCAGGCGATGCAGGACAACCTCAAGAAGGCCCAGGAGGAACTGGCGAACATCGAGGTCAGCGGCGAGTCTGGTGCCGGCCTGGTGAAGGTGACGATGACGTGCAAGCACGACGTCAAGCGCGTGACCATCGATCCCAGCCTGCTTGCTGACGACAAGGACATGCTCGAGGACCTGGTGGCCGCCGCGTTCAATGCGGCGGTGCGCAAGGCCGAGGAAACGTCTCAGGAGAAGATGGGCAAGATCACAGCCGGCATGCCTGGGTTGCCGGGCGGGATGAAGCTTCCGTTTTAGAAGGTTTGTCATTGCGGGGGCTTGCCCCGCAATCCACGGTGGCGTTCGCGCCAAGGTGGATGCCGGGGTCCAGCCCGGCATGACAGTCCACCAATGGCCGATACCAACGCCCTCAATGCCCTGATCGAAGCGCTGCGCCGACTGCCGGGCGTGGGCGTGAAGTCGGCGTCGCGCATGGCGTTTCACCTTCTGCAGCACGACCGTGCCGGCGCCCAGGTGCTGGCCCAGGCGCTGCAGCAGGCCGCCACACAGATCAAGCACTGCAGCCTTTGCCACACCTTCACTGAAAACGAGGTCTGCGCCACCTGCCTGGATCCGCAACGCGACCGCAGCAAGCTTTGCGTGGTCGAGACGCCGGCTGACCAGGCGGCGGTGGAACGCACGGCGGCGTTTCGCGGACTCTACTTCGTACTGATGGGCAAACTGAGCCCGCTCGACGGAATCGGTCCCAAGGACATCGGTTTGGCGAAGTTGTTCGCTCGCGCGACGGACGGCGAGGTGCAGGAGGTGATCCTGGCCACCAACTTCACCGCGGAGGGTGAAGCCACGGCGCATGTGATCGGCGAAGCGCTGAAGGAACGCGGGCTGAATGTCACGCGGCTCGCACGCGGCGTGCCGGCAGGCAGCGAACTGGAATACGTCGACCTGGGAACGATCGCCCACGCACTGGTGGACAGGAGATAAGAAAAAATGCAAATTGCCCGCTTCACTGTCGCCTACTGGTGCGTTCTCGTCGCCGCGCTGCTGCCCTTGGGCTGCGCGTGGCTGGCCAAGTCGCCCGGCCTCGGCAAGCCGCGCAAACAAGGTGGCTTCGACAACCACAACCCGCGCGCCTGGCTCGCGCGGCAGACGGACTGGCAGGCGCGAGCCAATGCGGCGCAGGCGAACACCTTCGAAGCGCTGCCGTTTTTCATCGGGGCCGTGATCATTGCTCACCAGCTCGGTGCCGGGCAAACGAGCCTTGACATTCTGGCCGTGCTATTCATCACGTTGCGGATCATTTATGTCGCGATGTATGTCGCGGATTTGCCGACCGTCCGTTCGGGAATATGGGCACTTGCCTTAGTCGTGAATATCGGCATTCTCTTCAGCGGCTACCGCTGAACGCCGTGCTTACGTGGAAACCCGCACGGGATGTTCCCGATGCGATGCGCCAGCCCTGCAGCTAACCTCGAAAACAAGCAGAGAGGACGCTCCCAATGACAAACATTCCATTGAACCGGCGTACGTTCACGTCGGTAGCGGCGATCGCCGTCGCTTCGATCGCCGCCCCGGCGCTGCGTGCGCAAAACAAGCTCGAAAAAAACAAGATTGCGATCGCCGTAGGCGGCAAGGCCGCGTTCTACTACCTGCCGCTCACGATTTCGGAGCAGCTGGGTTACTTCAAGGCCGAAGGCCTGGACGTGGAAATTTCGGACTTCGCCGGCGGCGCCAAGGCACTGCAGGCGCTGGTCGGCAACTCCGCAGACGTGGTGGCGGGCGCCTACGAGCACACGATCAACATGCAGAGCAAGAACCAGTTGATCCGGGCGTTCGTGTTGCAGGGGCGCGCGCCGCAGATCGCGGTGGGCGTGTCGACCAAGGCCATGCCCAACTACAAGTCGCTCGCTGACTTGAGAGGCAAGAAGATCGGCGTGTCGGCGCCCGGATCGTCCACCAACATGGTTGCCAACCTGGTGCTCTCGCGCGCCGGCATCAAGGGTAGCGAAGTGAGCTGGGTCGGCGTCGGCACGGCGGCCGGCGCATTGGCCGCGCTGCGCTCCGGCCAGATCGATGCAATGAGCAACACCGATCCGGTGATGACCATGCTGGAGCAAAAGGGCGACGTGAAGATCATCAGCGATACCCGCACGCTCAAAGGGACGCAGGAGGTGTTCGGCGGTCCCATGCCCGCAGCCTGCTTCTACACGCATGCCGAGTTCATCCGCACCAACCCGAATACCTGCCAGGCGCTGGCCAACGCCATCGTGCACGGCCTCAAGTGGCTGCAGACCGCAGGGCCCAGCGACATCATCAAGACCGTGCCCGAGGGTTACCTGCTGGGCGACCGTGCCTTGTACCTGGCGTCGTTCGCCAAGGTGCGGGAGGCGATCGCATTGGACGGCATCATTCCTGAAGATGGCGCCCGCACGGCGCTGAAGGCGCTTGCCAGCTTCGACCCTGCGATCAAGCCGGAAAAGATCGATCTGCCCAAGACGTACACCAACGATTTCGCGCGGCGCGCCAAGGAGAAGTTCAAGGCGTAGGCTTCGAGAAAGCTTCGCGAAGGTGAAAAGCCGGCCTGAAGGCCGGCTCCTTATTTTGTTAATCTCCAGCCCATGTCTGCATATGCGCTGGAGCTGAATCGGATCACCGTCACGTTCCATTCCCCGGAGAATCCGGGGCAGCGATACACCGCCGTCGCAGACACGACGCTACGCATTCGAGCGGGCGAATTCGTGTCCGTTGTCGGGCCCACGGGCTGCGGCAAATCGACCTTGCTCAACATCGGCGCCGGTCTTCTGGACGCTTCTTCCGGCGAGGTCCGGGTGTTCGGCGAGCCGTTGCAGGGCGTCAACCGCCGTGCCGGCTACATGTTCCAGACGGAGGCCCTGATGCCATGGCGCAGCGCCGCCGATAACGTCAAGGTGGGCCTGCAATACCGCGGAGTGGCCGAAGGCGAGGCCGCAGCGCAGGCCCAGGCATGGCTGGAGCGCGTTGGCCTGGCTGGATTCGGCGATCGCTACCCGCACCAGCTGTCGGGCGGCATGCGCAAGCGCACGGCGCTCGCGCAGGTGCTCGCCCTGGACCCCGACATCATCCTCATGGACGAACCCTTTAGCGCGCTCGATGTGCAGACCCGGCAGCTGATGGAGAACGAGGTGTTGGACCTGTGGGCGGCGAAGAAGAAAGCGGTGCTGTTCATCACCCACGATCTCGATGAGGCAATCGCGATGAGCGATCGCGTCGTGGTGCTGTCGGCCGGCCCGCAGACCCGGCCGATCGGCGAGTTCGAGATCGACCTGCCGCGCCCACGCGACGTCGCCGAGGTGCGCACGCAGCCGCGCTTCGTCGAATTGCATCGGCAGATCTGGGCCGTGTTGCGCGACGAAGTCCTCAAGGGCTACGCGCAGCAACTGCGAAAGGCGGCATGACATGTTCGCGGGAATGAAGCCGTCCGGCAAGAACCTGCGCTACTGGCAATTGGGAGTGCTGGTGGCCATGCTGCTGGTGTGGCAGCTGTTGTCGCGCAACCAGCAGTACGCGTTTTTTCTGGGCGAGCCGGTCAAGGTGGCGGCGCGTGTGTGGTCATGGTTCATGCCGTTCGGCTTCGGCGAGAGCTTGCTCTTTCCCGATGGCGTGCCGGGCCGGGCCGACATTTACGTGCACCTGGGCGTGACGCTGCTGGAAACGGTGCTGGCCTTCGCGCTGGGCACGCTGCTGGGCCTGGTGTTCGGGCTGTGGCTGGCGCTGGCGCCCACGGCCAGCGCGATCCTCGACCCCTACATCAAGGCCGCCAACTCGATGCCGCGTGTGATCCTGGCACCGATCTTTGCGCTGTGGTTTGGCCTTGGCATCTGGAGCAAGGTCGCGCTGGCCGTGACGCTGGTGTTCTTCATCGTCTTCTTCAACGTGTACCAGGGCGTCAAGGAAGTCAGCCCCGTGGTGCTGGCCAACGCCCGCATGCTGGGCGCCAGCCAGAAGCAGTTGCTGCGCACGGTCTACTTGCCCAGCGCCACCAGCTGGGTGTTCTCCAGTCTGCACACGTCGGTGGGACTGGCCTTCGTCGGTGCCGTGGTCGGCGAGTACCTGGGTTCGGCCCGCGGTGTGGGATACCTGATCCTGCAAGCCGAGGGCACATTCGACGTGAACACGGTGTTCGCGGGCATCGTGGTGCTCACGGCGTTCGCGCTGGTGCTCGACGGCTTGGTCGGGCGCATCGAGAAGCGGCTGATGGTATGGCAGCCGCGCCAGGGCGAGACCGAAAAGATCTGAGTTTCGCCGCTCTCGCAAGCAGCAGGCTCAGACTGTCGCCAAGCTGCGGTTGGCGCTTCCCGGCAGCACGCGCAGGGCGTGGCGAACTCCACGCCGACGCGGTTGCCTGCGGCATCCTTGAGATCGCTGGCCCAGGCGTTGTGGCTGTCGCCCGCCAGCACGACCAGGTTCTTGTCGAGCGTGCGCGCAGTGGCCAGCACCTTCTCGCGCGCGGCAGCAAACGAGTCCCAGGTGCCAGGTCTTGGGCGATGCGCGGCTGCGCCAGCAGCGCTCGCTGGCGATCCGTGCGTGCCGCCTCGGGCGTGTCCTGTGCCTGCAGGAATTCGCTGCCCAGGACAAAACGTCGGCGTGATGCATTGCCAGGCTCGGCCTGCTGCGTTTGTGGTTTCTCGGCGAACCTGGAGCTGTCGCAGCCTTCGCCATTCTTCTTCATAAGGACGCCTGCGTGCCGCTGAGAAGCAGCGTTGCGCAGGATAACCTCTGGTCACAACGAGCTCCGTAGGAGCGCCCTTACAAACGCGTAGTCCTTTAGCGGCTGGCCTTTTTCGACTGCCGCTTGGGCGCGCTGTGGCTTGCGCGTTTCGAGCCGCGCGCGCCGGCCTTGGCACTGGAGCGTGACCCAGCGCGCATCCCGGTTTTCACCGGAAGGTAGACCACCACCTGCTGCCCAGGCTTGAATGCGGACGAGGCGCCGACACTGTTCCATTCGGCGACTTGAGCCGCGCTCAGCCGGTAGCGCTTGGCGATGCTGCCGACCGTGTCGCGCTTGCCGGCTTTGACGGTGGCGCGGCGCGTGACGCGCTCGGGCGACAGGTTCAGCTGCCCGGTATCGGCGACATGGCTGGTCACGTCGGCCTGCACCTTGGCCGAACGCGGCACGATCAGCACCGAGCCGGCCTTGATCAGCATGCGCGGCGGGATCGTGTTGACCGAGCGCAGGTCGGCCTCTTTCATGCCGATGCGGCGTGCCGCCTCTGCCGCGCTCATGGTGACCGGCGCGCTCCAGGCGGTCCAGCTCGCGTACTGGCCCTCGGAGTAGGCCTCGAAATTGCGCTGGAAGATCTTGGCGTTGTCCCACGGCAGCAGGATTTCCGGCGTGCCCGCGGCGAGAATCACGGGGCGCTTCATCGACGGATTGAGGGCCTTGAAGTCGGCGACGGAGACGTCCGCCAGCCGCGCCGCGAGGTCGACGTCGATGTCGCGGGGCACGGTGACGGTCTGGAAGTAAGGGTGATTCTCGATCAGCGGCAGCTCGGTACGGAAATTGTCGGGGCCGGCCACGATGTTCTTCACGGCCTGCAGTTTGGGCACGTAATAGCGCGTCTCGTTGGGCATGTTCAAGTCGGCGTAGCTGGTGCCGCGGCCCACCTTCTGGTTGCGCGCGATCGCCCGGCCGACGCTGCCTTCGCCCCAGTTGTAGGCGGCCAGCGCCAGGTGCCAGTCGCCGAACATGCCGTAGAGTTTTTGCAGATAGTCCAATGCCGCGCGGGTGGAGGCCAGTACGTCGCGCCGGTCATCGCGAAACGTGTTCTGCTTGAGTTCGAAGTAACTCCCGGTGGCGGGCATGAACTGCCACATGCCGGCCGCCCGCGCGCTGGACACGGCCTGCGGATTGAAAGCGCTTTCGATGAAGGGCAGCAGCGCCAGCTCGGTAGGCATGTTGCGCCGTTCCAGCTCCTCGACAATGTGGAACAGGTATTTGCGCGAGCGCTCCGTCATGCGCTGCATGTAGTCCGGTCGCGAGACGTACCACTGCTCCTGCTGGCGCACCAGATCGCTGTCCAGGTTCGGCATGGCGAAGCCGCGACGAATGCGTTCCCACAGGTCTGCAGGCGGCTCCAGTTGGGCAACGCCGCGTGAGGCGGCGTTCGAGGCGGTGATCGGTTGCAGCGGGCCGGCGGGAATGACCGCTGGCCCGCTCGGCTGCCCCGATTCCCCTGTTTGCGTCACTGGCGCCGGGTCGGCTGCGGCCGTGGTTTGGGAAGCCGGCGGGGTGGCGCAGCCAGCCAGCCAGAGCAGGCCCGCCAGCGCCGCGAAATGAAGCAACTTCATCTGAATAACGTGATTCCTTTGTGGGCAACCGCAACAACGGCGGGCAAGCGGGCACAGTATCTGAAAAGCGCTGCCTGCTATTGATCAGCTCGAGCCTCCCGGGTTCCTCCACCCGCGCAGATTCTAAGATCAGAAAGGCTGAGCTCAGTGCGTTATATCAATTGGCTGCATTTGGGCGGTCCCGCGCCTCGCCGCCCTGCGGGATAACCCGCAGCGGTGGGACAGGACACTAGAATCGCTTCCAGTTGCAGGCCGTCACGCAGGAAGCAGGAGAGGACGGGCTGCGCATCGCCAGGGTCGCCATCAGAGGGACCTACGCCCGTTGTGCAACACATTGTCTTGGAAGGCCGGCAGCGGGATCCAGCTCATGAGCGACCAGATCATAGGAATGCGGCAGTGGTTCGAAACGCCGCCCGGCCGTTACCTGCTGGCATGGGAGCGGGCCGAATTCGACCGGGCGGTGGGCGACATCTTCGGTTTTCATGCGCTGCAACTGGGTTTGCCCGAACTGGATACGCTGCAGGCCAACCGCATGCCGCACCGCTGGCTGGCGTTGCGCGAGCCGCCCGCAGCCGATTCGAGCCAGCCCAAGCCTTCGCTGATCACGGACTTCGCGGCCTTGCCGTTCGAGGCGAACAGCCTCGATCTGGTGGTCTTGCCGCATTCGCTCGAACTCAATACCGATCCGCATGCGACCTTGCGCGAGGTGGAGCGGGTGCTGGTGCCTGAAGGCAAGGTCGTGATCTGCTGCCTGAATCCGGCCAGCCTGTGGGGCTTGCGCCAGCGCCGCGCGCACCTGTATCGGCGGCTTGGCTTCGGCGAGCTGTTCCTGCCCGACGCGGGAGATTTCATCGGCTACTGGCGGCTGCGCGACTGGCTGCGCCTGCTCAGTTTCGAGGTCGAGTCGGGCAACTTCGGCTGCTACCGGCCGGCCATGGCGAGCGAAAAATGGCTGGACCGTTACGATTGGCTGGACCATCTCGGCGAGCGCTGGTGGCCGATTTTTGGCGCGGTGTATTTCCTGGTGGCAGTCAAACGGGTACGCGGAATCAAGCCGATCGGCCGCGCTTGGAAGCCGTCGGCGGCGATCGCGGCCGCGCCTGTTCCCGTGGCCAACCGCAGCCATCCCACCTACCTGGAAGAGCATTTGTGAATTCGGTCGAGATCTACACCGATGGTGCCTGCAAGGGCAATCCCGGTCCGGGCGGTTGGGGCGTCCTGTTGAAATCCGGCGCTACCGAAAAGGAATTGTTCGGCGGCGAACGCCTGACGACCAATAACCGGATGGAGCTGATGGCCGTGATTCAGGCGCTGAAGGCGCTCAAGCGGCCATGCGCCGTTACGCTGCATGTGGACAGCCAATATGTGCTCAAGGGCATGACGGAGTGGCTGCCCGGCTGGAAAGCCAAGGGCTGGCGCACCTCCACCAAGCAGCCGGTGAAAAACGTCGAACTCTGGCAGACGCTGGACGAACTTGTGAACAAAGCCGGCCACGCGATCAAGTGGCGTTGGGTGCGCGGCCACGACGGCGACCCCGGCAACGAGCGCGCCGATGCCCTGGCCAATCTCGGCGTCGAAGTGGCGCTAGGGCGCTTGCCCGCCCCCATGTAAATACCCGGCAAAGTAGCCCCGTCGAGAGCTGCGCACGCCGCAGGGGAATAGGGCCAACGCGAATGCCCGGCAGCCCGGCTGCTGCTACATTGGCGCGTTGTTTCAATCAATTACGAAGACGTCATTCGCTTCAGGCGCACCCTCAACCTCGATGGCATCGAAAGCAATCTACACCGCGGTCGCCGTGGTCGGCATCGCCGCCGCTTCCGGCGCGGCTTGGTGGTACCAGAACAAAGCCGGCGTGCACGGGACCGAGAAGGCGGGCGCGGCGGCCGAAGGTGCGCAAAACGGCGGCGCGGGCGGGCCTTCGCGTCCTCCGGCTGTGGAAGTGGCGCGCGTCGACGTTCTCAAGCTCACCGACGACGCGCAGGCGGTCGGCAGCTTGCGCTCCCGGCAAACCGTGGTGCTGCGCCCCGAGGTCAGTGGCCGTGTCACGCAACTGAATTTCCACGACGGCGAGCGTGTGCGCCGCGGCCAGCTGCTGGTGCAGCTCGACGACCAGCTGCCGTTAGCGCAGGTGGAGCAGGCG
>DATNCB010000682.1:0-8165 GCA_035571715.1 Ramlibacter sp. | reverse complement strand
AGTCAGGTTGAGCGGAGCCATATCACGGTAGAGCTGCTCGCGCGACAGGGCAATTGAATCGGGTGCATTCATGAAGTGTCTCCTTTGGTACGGCTGGCGGCCTCGCGCCGCAGGGTGATCAGGACGTGAACAGGTTGCCGGGGTCAATGCCGTCGTACATCCATTTGAGGCCGGCAAAGCCCGCGGATTCCTTGCCGCTCTGGAACAGCTGGTTGCGCAGTTCCCGCTGCACCCCGGAGGCATGGTAGATGTCGCCGTAAAAACGCGCGGTGAGTTGCACGCGGCCGGTTCGCAGGTAGCGCGCCTGCTGGTATTTCAGGAAGGCTTGCTCGACGTCGCCCTTCGAGGCGCGCAGGGCCTCACCCAGCACGACGGCATCCTCGATGGCCTGACCGGCGCCTTGCGCCAGGTACTGCAGCATCGGGTGCGCGGCATCGCCGAGCAGGGTGACGCGCCCCTTGCTCCAGTTCTTCACCGGCTCGCGGTCGCACAGCACCCACATCTTCCAGGTCTGGATCTTGCCGAGCAGCTCCTTGACCTGCGGCACAGCTTGCGAAAAGCGCTCGTTCAGCTCGGCGGTGTCGCCGAACGTATTCCAGCCTTCGTCGTACTTGTTGCTGTGGAACACGGCGACGAGATTGAACAGTTCGCCGCGGCGCAGCGGGTAATGCACCAGGTGCGTCTTTTCGCCGCCCCATAGCAGCACGTCGTCGCTCCAGAGGTGCTGCGGCACGTCTTCGCGCTTGAGCACCGCCCGGTACGCAATATGCCCCGACACACGCGGCTTGCCGTCGCCGACCACGGCCTCCCGGATGCGGCTCCACAAGCCGTCGGCACCGATCAGTGCGTCGCCCTGCAGCGTTTCGCCGTTCGCCAGCCGCGCGCGCACGCCCGAGCCGTCCTGCTCGAACGATTCGACTTTGCTCGAGGTAAGCAGCGTGACAGTGGGCAGGGCTTTGCACGCGTGGAGGAACACATCGTGCATGTCGACGCGATAGATCACGCCATACGGATAGCCATATGCGCCAAAGGCGGTGTTGCCGAGCGGGACGCGAATGACCTTTTCGCCGGTGCGCACGTCGTTCATGCCCAGGCCGGGTGGAAAGAACGCCACCCGGTTCACTGCCCTGGTGAGCCCCAGGTATTCGAACATCTTGAAGATGTTGGGGCCAAGCTGAATGCCCGCGCCGATTTCGCCGAAGGAACTCGCCTGCTCGAGCACGGTGACGCGATGGCCGGCGCGTCCGAGCACGTAGGCGGCAGCCAGGCCGCCGATGCCGCCGCCGGCGATGATCAAGTTCAGGGGATGGGTTGTCTCGGATGTCATTTTGCGCTGCGTTGTGGTCGAATACTAAGCATACATATTATTTGCGGGTCCTGCACGGGCAGCCCGCAAGCCCGCTCGCTAGACTCGGCATATGACAAAAGGTTTCGATTTCGAGCATGCACCCGGCCACCTGATCCGCCGCGCGCATCAGCTCGCGGTGGCCATTTTCATGGAAGAAACCGGAGCCTTCGATGTCACTCCGGTGCAGTTCGCAATACTGTACGCGCTGATCGAGGACCCCGGCGAAGACCAGGTGACGCTGGCCGCCAAGGTGGCGTTCGACGCTGCCACCTTTGGTTCGGTGATCGGCCGGCTCGAAGCCAAGGGTTGGGTGCGCCGTGAAGCCGATGCCGGCGACCGGCGACGCAAGCTGTTGTGGGTTACCGCCGAAGGTGAGCAGGCAGCGCGGCAGATGAAGCGGGCCGTGGTCAAAGCCCAGGCGCGCATCCTGCGGCCGCTCGAAGCGTCCGAACGCGAGCAACTGCTGTCATTGCTCGGCAAACTTGTCGCCGGGCAAGAAACAAGGAGAAAACAAGGGGCGCCCCGCGAATCCCGTTAGAGCTCAAGTCCCTGACTGGCCCCTTGTCCTTTAGCTCTTGTTCAGCAGGGTGAAGTGCTCGACCAGCGGCGGGCTGGCGAAGAACGGGCCGACGATGGCGCGCCACTGCGCGAACAGCGGCCCCTGCCGGAAGCCGACTGTGTGGTCTTCCAGGGTGTCCCAGAAAATCTGCAGCACATAGCGCTCGGGCGACTCGATGCACTTGTTCACCTTGTAGCCGCGCATGCCCTTCGCCTGCGACGCCACGGTGGCAAGGCCATGCCGAATGGCCTCATCGAAAGCGGCCTGCTGGCCCGGTGTAATGCGGATGTCGGCGATTTCGAGGATCATGTTTTCTCAACCCTTGCTGGAGACAGGCTGCTCGGCCTTCGTGGTGATGCCGCGAAGCGGCGACCATGACGGGATCGGTTTATCCTTACGGCATGAAACTGTACAACTACTTCAGATCCTCAGCGTCGTTTCGCGTACGCATCGCGCTCGAACTCAAGGGCTTGGCGTACGAGTACGTGCCGGTACACCTCGTCAAGGGTGAGCACAAACAACCGGGCTATGCGGCAATATCGCCGACTACGCTGGTGCCGACACTTGAAACCGATACGGGCGAGCATCTGGGCCAGTCCATGGCCATCATGGAGTACCTGGATGAAACGCATCCGGCGCCGCCGCTGCTGCCCAAGGACCCGCTCGGCCGGGCGCGTGTGCGGGCTTTGTCGCAGTTGATCGCCTGCGAAATCCACCCGCTGAACAATCTGCGGGTGCTGAAATACCTCGTGCGCGAGCTCAAGGTGGAAGAAGAAGTCAAGAACAACTGGTACCGTCATTGGGTCCGCGACGGCCTGGAGGCGTTCGAGCGCCAGTTGGCGCAACTGCCGCCCTCGACCTACTGCTATGGCAACTCACCGACCATGGCCGACTGTTGCCTGGTGCCGCAGATTTTCAATGGGAGGCGCGTCAATACCAGCTTCGACGGCCTGCCGCGCACCATGGCCGTTTTCGACGCGTGCATGGCACACCCCGCGTTCCAGAAGGTACAACCTTCGAGCTGTCCGGACAACGAACCCTGAATGGCTGTTCCAGCTGAGTGGATCACACCGCGGTGGCCGGCGCCGGCGAACGTGCGTGCGGTCTGCACGACGCGTGCAGGCGGCCGGTCGCGCGCTCCGTATGAGAGCCTCAACCTGGGCGACCACGTCGGTGACTCCGCCCAGGCCGTAGCAGCCAATCGCGCCGTTTTTGCCGCGGCGCTGCAGGCACGGCCGGTGTTCCTGAAGCAAGTGCATGGCCTGCATTCCGTACGGCTGGACGCGGACACGCCCGAAGGCATCGAGGCCGACGGCTGCGTGACGACAACGCGAGGCGTAGCGTGCACGATCATGGTGGCCGATTGCCTGCCGGTGTTGTTCGCCGCGGCCGACGGCCGCGCGGTGGCCGCTGCGCACGCGGGCTGGCGCGGCTTGGCGGAGGGCGCCGGACGCAACATCCTGGAGGCAGTCTGGATTCGTTTTCGCGAACTCGCGCAGCTCCGGAGTCCCGATCAAACTCTGGCCTGGCTGGGCCCTTGCATCGGTCCGGATGCGTTCGAAGTGGGACCGGAGGTCAAGACCGTGTTCGACTCGAACGATCCCGTGGCCACGGCCTTGTTCAAAGCGCAACGCGATGGCAAGTGGCTGGCCGATCTGGCCGGCCTGGCGCGCCGCCGCCTGCATGCGCTGGGTATCACCCGCGTCTACGGCAACGACGGCAGCCGCGAGTGGTGCACCGTCAGCAATCCATCAAGATTTTTTTCGCACCGGCGCGACCGTATCAGCGGCCGTTTCGCCGCCGGCATCTGGTTGCCTTGATGCAGCAGCCAAGCGCTTCGCCAGCTCATCAGCTTCGCGTTCCTTGATCGCTTTCTTGCGGCGCGGCGTGTCCATCACGTAGACCACAAGCGCCACAGGACCGGCGCCATAGAGTACAAAGGTGAAGAACGCACCGATGATCGTGCCGATCGGACTACTGGCTTCGGCGACGGCCATCATGAGCGCGACATAGAGCCAGGCGATAACGACCAGATACATCAGGCTTGTTCGGAATTGTTGCAGTGCAACATGAGAAATGAGATACTACGGGTTTACCCCAAAAGCAGGGGTATCAGGGAAAAGAAAATGAATTCTGAGACAAGTTGGGCCGATGCGGCACAGCAATTCCAGCATGACCTCGGTGAAGGCTGGAGCAGGGCGCTTCAATCCATGCAGACACTGAACTCGGGTGTACCGGCCTTGCCTCAGCTCGGCTTTTCCACTGAGAAGCTTCAGGCTCTGCAGCAAGCCTACCTGAAGGAAACGGCGGAGCTTTGGAACCACGGCCTCCAAGGCGGTGTGGTCGACAAGCGATTCGCCTCCGATGCCTGGTTGTCCAATCCGGTCGCGGCGTTCTCGGCTGGGCTCTACATGGTCAACGCGCGCGCCTTGCTGGGCCTGGTCGAAGCCGCGGAAACCGACGCCAAGACCAAGGCGCGGCTGCGCTTCGCAGTCGAACAATGGATGGCGGCATCGGCCCCCAGCAACTTTCTTGCGCTCAATGCCGAAGCGCAGCAGAAGGCCGTCGAAACACATGGCGAGAGCATCGCCCGGGGCATGCAGAACTTGCTCAAGGACATCCAGCAGGGCCATGTCTCGATGACAGACGAGAGCGCCTTCGAGGTCGGCAAGAACGTGGCCACCACCGAAGGTGCGGTAGTGTTCGAGAACGAGTTGTTCCAGCTGATCGAATACAAGCCGTTGACCAGGCAGGTCTATGAGCGGCCATTCCTCGTCGTACCGCCCTGCATCAACAAGTTCTATATCCTCGACCTGCAGCCGGAAAATTCAGTGATCCGCTATCTGGTGGAGCAAGGTCACCGCACCTTCGTGATCAGCTGGCGCAACCCGGACGAATCGCTCAAGGACAAGACCTGGGACGACTATATTGCCGACGGCGTGATCAAGGCGATCGAACTGGTGCAGGAGATTGGTGCAGCGAAACAGATCAATGCGCTGGGCTTCTGTGTCGGCGGCACGATGTTGGGTACTGCGCTTGCGGTGCTCGCCGCCCGCGGCGAAAAGCCTCTGGTCTCGGCAACGCTGCTCACGAGTTTTCTCGACTTCAGCAATAGCGGCGTGCTCGATATCTTCATCGATGAGGCCTCCGTCAAGTTCCGCGAAATGCAGATGGGCCGCGGCGGCATCCTCAAAGGCCAGGAGTTGGCGTCGACCTTCAGCTTCCTGCGGCCGAACGACCTGGTGTGGAACTATGTGGTGGGCAACTACCTCAAGGGCGAAACGCCGCCGCCATTCGACCTGCTGTACTGGAACAGCGATTCCACCAACCTGCCCGGGCCCATGTACGCCTGGTACCTGCGCAATACCTATTTCGAGAACAACCTGGTGAAGCCGGGCAAGTGCACCGTTTGCGGCGAGAAGGTGGACTTGCGCAAGGTGGACCTGCCGGTGTACATCTACGGCTCGCGCGAGGACCATATCGTGCCGATCGGCGGCGCATATGCATCCGTGCCGCACCTGCCCGGCAAGAAGCGCTTTGTCATGGGTGCTTCCGGCCACATCGCCGGCGTGATCAACCCGCCGGCCAAGAACAAGCGGTCCTACTGGACCAACGAGAAGCTGCCCAAGACATTCGACGAATGGCTCAAGGGCGCCAAGGAACACCCCGGCAGCTGGTGGACCGACTGGTCCGGCTGGCTCAAAGGGCACGCGGGCAAGCAGAAGGCTGCGCCCAAGAGCTATGGCAAGGGCAACTACAAGGCCATCGAGCCCGCGCCCGGCCGGTATGTGAAAGCCAAAGCATAGGAAAGAGTTGTCATCCCGGACTCGATCCGGGATCCATGCGGCGGATGAAGCAGCGCGCCGCCATGGATTGCGGTCAAGCCCGCAATGACAGTCAGCTGAGATCAACAGGAGCACACACAACATGGAAGACATCGTCATCGTCTCTGCCGCCCGTACCGGCGTGGGCAAGTTCGGCGGCTCGCTCGCCAAGATCCCGGCGGCCGAACTCGGCTCGATCGCGATCAAGGAAGCCCTGGCACGCGCCAGGCTCGATCCCGCCCAGGTGGGCGAAGTGATCATGGGCCAGGTGCTCGCAGCCGGCGCCGGCCAGAACCCGGCGCGCCAGGCGCTGATCAAATCCGGCATTCCCAAGGAAGTGCCGGCCATGACCATCAATGCGGTTTGCGGCTCCGGCCTCAAGGCCGTGATGCTGGCCGCGCAGGCGATCGCATGGGGCGACAGCGAGATCGTCGTCGCCGGCGGTCAGGAAAACATGAGCGCGGCGCCGCACGTGCTGATGGGCTCGCGCGACGGCCAACGCATGGGCGACTGGAAGATGATCGATTCGATGATCGTCGACGGCCTGTGGGACGTCTACAACCAGTACCACATGGGTGTCACGGCCGAGAACGTGGCCAAACAGTACGGCATCGATCGTGCCGCCCAGGACGCGCTCGCGCTGGCAAGCCAGCAGAAAGCCACAGCCGCGCAAGCAGCCGGCAAATTCAAGGATGAAATCGTCCCGGTTTCGATTCCGCAACGCAAGGGCGATCCGCTCGTCTTCGATACGGATGAGTATGTGAACAAGAAGACCAACGCCGAAGCGCTGGCGGGCCTGCGTCCGGCGTTCGACAAGGCCGGCACGGTGACGGCGGGAAATGCTTCAGGCATCAACGACGGCGCCGCGGCGGTGGTCGTGATGAGCGCGAAAAAGGCGGCGGCCCTGGGCCTGAAACCGCTGGCGCGGATCGTCGCGTTCGGCACCAGCGGGCTCGATCCGGCGACGATGGGCATGGGCCCGGTCCCTGCCTCGCGCAAGGCGCTGCAGCGTGCCGGCTGGAATGTGCAGGACGTCAACCTGTTCGAGCTCAACGAGGCGTTCGCCGCGCAGGCTTGTGCCGTCAACAAGGAGCTCGCGATCGATCCGGCCAAGGTCAATGTGAACGGTGGCGCAATCGCCATCGGCCACCCCATCGGTGCGTCGGGCTGCCGCATCCTGGTGACGTTGCTGTACGAAATGCAGCGCCGCGAAGCGAAGAAAGGTCTGGCCGCGCTGTGCATCGGCGGCGGCATGGGGGTTTCCCTTGCGGTGGAACGTCCTTAAGCGGTTCAGAATGAATCAGCCCGCGCATGGCGGGCTCGAAACGCTCTGGAATTTGTAGCGAATCAAGGAGATAAGAATGAGCCAGAAAATTGCATACGTGACCGGTGGCATGGGCGGCATCGGTACGGCGATCTGCCAGCGGCTGCACAAGGAAGGTTTCAAAGTCATCGCGGGTTGCGGGCCGACACGCGACTTCGGCAAGTGGCTGGGTGAGCAAAAAGCCCAGGGCTATAGCTTTTACGCCTCGGTCGGGAACGTCGGCGACTGGAACTCCACCGTCGATGCGTTCAGCAAGGCCAAGGCCGAACACGGCTCGATCGACGTGCTGGTCAACAACGCCGGCATCACGCGCGACCGCATGTTCCTGAAGATGACGCGCGAGGACTGGGACGCGGTGATCGAAACCAACTTGAACTCCATGTTCAACGTCACCAAGCAGGTGGTGGGCGACATGGTCGAAAGGGGCTGGGGCCGCATCATCAACATCAGCTCGGTGAACGGCGAAAAAGGCCAGGCGGGCCAGACCAACTATTCGGCCGCGAAAGCCGGCATGCACGGCTTCACGATGGCGCTCGCGCAGGAAATGGCGACCAAGGGTGTGACGGTCAACACGGTCAGCCCCGGTTACATCGGCACCGACATGGTCAAGGCGATCCGACCCGACGTCCTGGACAAGATCGTCGCCACGATTCCCGTCAAGCGCCTCGGTGAGCCCAGCGAGATCGCTTCGATCATCGCCTGGCTGGCTTCTGATGAAGGCGGCTATTCCACTGGGGCTGATTTCTCGGTGAATGGCGGATTGCACATGGGGTAAGTCAATTTGGGAGGGGCGAGGGGCCCCGCTTTGCGGGGATCGACCCCCAAATTGACTTACAGCTTCATCGGGCCTCGATGGCCCGATGAAGCAGCAGGCGCGAAGAAGCGCAACGCAAGGCCCGCATAAGCGGGCCTTTCTTCTGCCTCCGGCTGTTCTTCAATCTTCGGCTGTTTGTCCGTTAACCGCCGACGGCTACTCCACCAAATCCTCAATCACCAGATACCGGTATTTCTGTCCATACGAGATATTGAAATTCTTGAGCACTTTCATCACGCGCTCGGTCTGGCCGGCTGAAGGCGCATGGATCATCAGGGCGTGATGCCCCTGGCTGG
>DATNCB010000681.1:0-1390 GCA_035571715.1 Ramlibacter sp. | reverse complement strand
TGGGCGTGGCGGCGCTGCTCGAGGCGGTGGACCTGGTGGCCGCGGGCCGTCACGAGGAGCGGCCCCAGGACGAGTCGCAGGCCAGCTACGAAGGCTGGTATCACGAGGAAGAATCGCGCATCAACTGGGCCAACCACGTCGACCAGGTCTACAACCTGATTCGCGCCTGCAATCCGGCGCCTGGCGCGTGGACGATGCTGGGCGGCGTGCGGACCTGGATCTACGACGCCCGCAAACACCCGGTCGGCAGGTTCACCCACGTACACATCAAACCGGGCGACGTGGCGCGCATTACCGACACCTCCATCTTGATCAATTCGCACGGCGGGCAAATCGAGGTACTCAAAGTGCGGGCGGAAGGCGGCCGGAAAATCGGCGCAGGCGAATTCGCGCGCGAGCGCAAGCTGGCTGTTTTCCCGGCTTGACCGGCTTCGCGGGCAAGCGCCGCGTCTGCCCGCGTGAAGGACAACGGCCGAGCAATAATCGCATCCGTGTACCTTCGGATAAACCCTAGATGCGGTCGGGAATTTTGCAATCCTTGACCGCCGTCAAGAGTTTTTCGCCGCTGTTGGCTCCAGCATGAGGTGGCTGGTCTGTCAGCTGGATAGGCCGAGCATCCGAAAACCAATGGGAGACGACGACATGGCAAGTTCAGGGAAAACAAGCAACGGGATATTGGCGGCCGCGGCCGGCGCAGCGACCATGGTGATGCTTGCGGCCGCGCCGGCCCATGCGGCGTGGGAGCCGACCAAGCCGGTCGAGTTCGTGGTGCCGGCGGGCACCGGCGGCGGTGCCGACCAGATGGCACGGTTGATCCAGGGCATCGTCATCAAGCACAAGCTGATGAAAGAGCCGCTGATCGTGGTCAACAAGTCGGGCGGCGCCGGCGCGGAAGGCTTCCTCGACGTCAAGGGCGCCAAGGGCGATCCGCACAAGCTGGTCGTGACGCTGTCGAACCTGTTCACGACGCCGCTTGCCACCGGCGTGCCGTTCAACTGGCGCGACATGACGCCGGTGTCGATGATGGCGCTCGATCAGTTCGTGTTGTGGGTCAACGCCGACACGCCCTACAAGACCGCCAAGGAGTACCTCGACGCCGTGAAGGCGGCCGGCCCCAACAAATTCAAGATGGGCGGCACGGGCTCCAAGCAGGAAGACCAGATCCTCACGGTCGGCGTCGAAAAGGCGACCGGCGTGAAGTTCATCTACGTACCCTTCAAGGGCGGCGGAGAAGTAGCCGTGCAGCTCGTTGGCAAGCACGTGGACTCCACCGTGAACAACCCGATCGAAGCGGTGGCGCAATGGCGCGCCGGCCAGTTGAAGGCCCTGTGCGTGTTCGACGAGAAGCGCATGCCGTATCCCGCCAAGATCACCGACAAGCAGTCCTGGG
>DATNCB010000680.1:0-1067 GCA_035571715.1 Ramlibacter sp. | reverse complement strand
GGCACGGGCGAATACACCGCGATCTTCACGCCGAATGCCTCGGGCGCGCTGAAATTGGTGGGCGAGTCCTATCCTTTCATGCCGGGCGGGCGCCTGCTGCTGACAGCGGACAACCACAATTCGGTCAACGGCATTCGCGAGTTTGCGCAAGCCAAAGGCGCAACGGTCGCCTATGCGCCGCTGACGCGCCCCGAGCTGCGCCTGGACAGGGCCGCCATGGATGCGTTGCTGGGTGAGGCGCATGCAGCGCACGCCAACTTGATGGCATTTCCGGCCCAATCCAACTTCTCCGGCGTCAAGCATCCGCTGGGGCTGATCGATGCGGCGCACTCCAAGGGATGGCATGTATTGCTGGACGCGGCGGCATTCGTGCCGACCAATCGATTGGACCTGCGCGCGGTGTCGCCGGACTTTGTCGTGATGTCGTTCTACAAGATGTTCGGCTACCCCACGGGAGTGGGCTGCCTGCTGGTGCGAAACGAGACGCTCAAGTCACTGCGGCGCCCCTGGTTCGGCGGCGGTACTGTCAACTTCGCCACGGTGCAGGGCCGCATGCATGTGCTGTCCGATGGTGAGGCCGGCTTCGAAGACGGCACACTGAACTACCTGAGCATTCCAGCGGTGGAACTCGGTTTGCGCCACCTGCAAAGCGTGGGCATGCAAGCCATTCAAACCAGGGTCCACTGCCTGACCGAGTGGCTGATCACACAACTGCTGGCGCTGCACCACGGTAACGGCCGGCCGATGGTGCGTCTGTACGGTCCGGCCAACATGACGCAGCGCGGTGGCACGGTCACCCTCAATTTCTACGATCCCAGCGGCTTGTTGGTGGACTACCGGCGGTTTGAAGAGCTCGCGGCGCAGGTGAACATCTCGCTGCGTACCGGCTGCTTTTGCAACCCTGGGGCCGGCGAGACCGCGGAGGAGCTGAACGAGGACGAAATGCGCGCAGGGTTCACCGAGCTCGGCGCCGATGTCAACCTGCAGCGCTTCTTGAATTTCCTCCAGGAACGCAGCGGCAAGAGCGCCGGCGCCATTCGTTTGTCCATCGGGTTGGCGAGCAACTT
>DATNCB010000679.1:0-2998 GCA_035571715.1 Ramlibacter sp. | reverse complement strand
CGGCCCGGTCACGGTGCCTGCGAGTGCGAACTACGATGTGCGGCCCCATCCGCACATCGGCCTCGCGACGGTCACTTACCTCTTCGAAGGGGCCATGATGCATCGCGACAGCCTGGGCAACCAGCAGCTGATCGAGCCCGGTGCGATCAACTGGATGACTTCCGGCCGCGGCATCGTCCATTCGGAGCGGCGGCCCGAACACTTGCGCGGCCGGGTTCATGTGAACCATGGCCTGCAGTTGTGGACGGCGCTTCCGCGCGAGCGCGAAGAAGACGAACCGTCGTTTTCTCACACGCCGTCGTCGGCGCTGCCGCAGTTGCGCGTGGGAGACGCCCGAGTGCGGGTGCTGGTCGGGCAGGCTTTCGGCGCCGCTTCGCCGGTGGCCACGTTATCCCCGACCCTTTACCTCGATGTGATGTTGCCAGCGAGCGGGCGGCTCGAACTGCCTGCAGTGGTGGCCGAGACGGCCGTGTTCGCCGTGCAGGGAGAACTATCTCTCGACGGCGAGGCCGTGGCGGCGCAATCAATGGCGGTGCTGGAGCCTGGCGTGACGGCCGCGATCGCAGCGGATCAGGACGCGCGCTTCGTCGTGATCGGCGGCGACGCGCTCGATGGCCCGCGCCACATGTGGTGGAACTTCGTGTCCAGCGACAAGGAGCGCATCCTGCGGGCGAGCGCCGACTGGGAAGCGCAGCGCATGGGGCAAATCCCGGGCGAGCACGAGTTCATCCCGTTGCCGCCGACTCCCTTCACTCCGCCCGAGCCGATTTCTTAACTCGCCGCGCGGACGCCGCGCGGCTTCAGGCTCGGCTCCAGCGCCTCGCGCTCGTCGAACACGAAGCAGTCGCCGCGAAAGTGGGCGCCGCCGGTGGCCTGGAAGTACTGGAGAATGCCGCCTTCGAGCTGCCACACGTGATCCAGCCCGGCACCCCGCATGTAGATCGCCGCCTTTTCGCAGCGGATGCCGCCGGTGCAAAAGCTCACCACGGTCTTGCCTTCGAGTTCGCCCCTGTGTGCATCGAGCGTGCGCGGAAATTCGCTGAACTTCGCCAGGCGCCAGTCGATCGCGCCCTCGAATGTGCCGTGGTCCACCTCGAAGGCATTGCGCGTGTCCAGCGTCACAACTGGACGGCCGTCGTCGTCGTGGCCCCGGTCCAGCCATCGCTTCAACGTGAGCGCATCGATCGCCGGGGCCCGGCCCTGCGCCGGCTGGATCGCCGGATGGTTCATGCGGATGATCTCGCGCTTGACCTTGACCAGCAATTTCCGAAAGGGCTGCTCGCCGGACCAGCTTTCCTTCGCGTGCAGGCCGGCGAAACGCGGGTCCGTGCGCAACCATTCCAGGAAGGCCCGGATCGCCTCGGGCGCGCCGGCCATGAACAGGTTGATTCCTTCGGCTGCCAGCAGCACGGTGCCCAGCAGTCCAAGCCCGCCGGCCTGGCGGAGCAGCTGCTCACGCAGCGCCTGCGGATCGTCGAGCGCAACGAAGCGGTAGGCGGAAATATTCAGGACCGGATTCACGGGATCATTTTAGGAAGCTGTCAAGCGGCCGCTCTTTCCTACAATCGCATCCATGTTCGTTCACCTGCGCCTGCACACCGAGTTTTCCGTCGTCGACGGCACCAACCGCATCGACGAAACCGTCAAGGTGGCGGCTGCCGATCACCAGCCGGCGCTCGCCATCACCGACCTGAACAATCTGTTCGGCGCCATCAAGTTTTACAAGGAAGCGCGGGGCGCCGGCGTCAAGCCCATCATCGGCGCCGAAATCGTGCTGCAAGGGCTCGGCAACGACACCAGCGTGCTTTCGCGCATGGTCGTGCTGGTGCAGGGCAGGCGAGGCTATCTCAACCTGTGCGAACTGCTGGCACGGGCCTGGACGCAAAACGTGGTGAAGGCGCAGGGTGTATGCAAGGTTGAATGGCTGCGCGAGTTGGGTGAAGGGCTGATCGTGCTGTCCGGAGCGCAGGTCGGCCCGGTGGGGCAGGCGCTGGTGCAAGGCGACGCGCAGCGCGCAGCCGAATTGGCGCTGGAGCTGGCTTCGATCTTCCCGCACCGCTTCTACCTGGAAGTGCAGCGCGCCGGCCGGCCCGACGATGAAGCGCACGTGGCCGCGGCGGTACAACTGGCTGCGCGCCTGAAACTTCCGGTGGTGGCAACGCATCCGGTGCAGTTCACGCAAGCGGACGACTACGAGGCGCACGAAGCGCGCGTGTGCATCGCCGAGGGCGAGATCCTGGGCAACCAGCGGCGTGTGCGCAAGTTCACGCACGAACAGTACTTCAAGTCCCAGGCGGCGATGGAGCAGCTGTTTGCCGATCTGCCTTCGGCCGTGGCCAACACGCTGGAAATCGCCAAGCGCTGCAACCTCGTGCTGGAACTAGGCAAGCCGCATCTGCCGGATTACCCGACGCCGGAAAAAGACGGCAGGCGCATGCCGATCGAGGAGTACTTCCGCTTTGCGTCGCATGAAGGGCTCAAGCAGCGGCTGGCGCAGCTTTATCCGGATCCGCCGCGGCGCGAACAGGAAACGGCTCGCTATGTCGAGCGCCTCGAGTTCGAGATCAACACCATAGTGAAGATGGGGTTCCCCGGTTACTTCCTGATCGTGGGCGACTTCATCAACTGGGCCAAGAGCCATGGCTGCCCGGTCGGGCCGGGGCGCGGATCGGGCGCCGGATCGCTGGTGGCCTACTCGCTCAACATCACCGATCTCGATCCGCTCGAATACAAACTGCTGTTCGAGCGGTTCCTCAATCCCGAGCGGGTGTCGATGCCCGACTTCGACATCGATTTTTGCCAGAGCAATCGCGACCGGGTCATCGACTACGTAAAGGAAAAGTACGGCAAGGACGCCGTGAGCCAGATCGCCACCTTCGGCACGATGGCCGCGCGCGCCGCGATCCGCGACGTCGGCCGGGTGCTGGACATGAGCTACACCTTCTGCGATGGCATCAGCAAGCTCATTCCCAACAAGCCGGGCCAGCACATCACGATC
>DATNCB010000678.1:0-3999 GCA_035571715.1 Ramlibacter sp. | reverse complement strand
CCCTGGCTCTTGAGGCTGATGCGGTACTTCAGCGGCGGCACGGTGGGTTCGGAACGGCTGAACAGCTTGCCGAAAAATCCCTTTTCCTTCTTGTCGGCGTTGGGCTCGACGTAGCGCACGAAGTAAGTGCCTTGCGCGCGATCGCGGTCCTCGACGGTGAAGCCGGTGCGGTCCAGCGTCAGGCCGACGCGGCGCCAGGCCCGATCGAACCCTTCGTCGATCTGCACCACCGGTGTGGTGCCGACCGTGGCAACGCGCGACGTCGTCTTGGCAACACCGGAGGCGGTCAGCGCCTTGGATTGCTCCTGCGGCACGCCCAGCTTGACCATCAGGCGGCGCAGGAATTCCGCTTCGAGTTCGGGGTCTGGCGGGCGCGGCTGCCACACCGTCGCGTCTTTCTTCTCGTTGGAGTAGACCTCGACCATGCCGCGATGGCTGATGTAGATTTCCGTGCCGCCGTTCGGACTGCGCTCCAGCCGGGTGCGGAAGCGGTCGCGCTCCGACGTGGAGTAGAGCGAGTCGAACACCTTGCCCAGCGCATTGCGGATGAAGTCCTGCGGGAGCTTGGCGCGGTTTTCGGCCCAGTCGGTTTCCATGATGCCCAGATTGGCCTGGTCCATCGCCAGCAGGAAGCCGCTTTCCTGCCAGAACTCGCGCACCGGATTCCACAACTCGTCGGCCGATCGGTTCACGACCAGCCAGCGCTGCGTGCCGGCGCGCTCTATGCGCACGTCGCCAAGAGTCGAAGCGGCTGTAGGCACGCCTGGAGCGGCCTGCCCGATCTGGAAACTGCTGGCAGTGACGGGGCCGCCCGGCACTATGTAGCGTGAATCGCGCGACAGCTGCGTCAGATCGGGCGGCACCTCCAGCGAGGGGCCCTTGCCGGCTGTCTTGTAGTCGACCTTTTCGCCTTCCAGCACGGAGCATGCCGAAATCGCGGCGCATACCGCCACCACGCCGAATTTTGCAAATAGCTTCACTTCATTGCCTTCAGGATAGAGTTCTAGGCCAGCAGGCCGCTGGCGCGCAGCGCGGCTTCCACCACGGGCTCGTTGGCCTTCGCCAGCGGCGTCATCGGCAGGCGCAAGGCTCCGCCGCACAGGCCCATGCGGGCCATCGCCCATTTCACCGGAATCGGATTGGCCTCGACGAACAGGTGCTTGTGAACCGGCAGCAGCTTGCGCTGGATTTCCATTGCCCGTTTCGCGTCGCCCGCTACCGCAGCCATGCAAAGCTCATGCATCAGGCGGGGCGCGATGTTGGCTGTCACGCTCACGTTGCCTTGCCCGCCACACAGCATCAGGGCTACGGCCGAACCATCGTCACCGGAATAAATGGAGAAGCCCTTGGGCGCCTCGCGGATCAGCCACTGGGCGCGCTCGACATTGCCGGTGGCCTCCTTGATACCGACGATGCCCGGCACCTGCGCCAGCCTCATCACCGTGTCGTGCAGCAGATCGGCAACCGTGCGGCCGGGCACGTTGTAAAGGACCATCGGCAGATCGCCCACCGCCTCGGCGATGGTCTTGAAATGCTGGTACATGCCGTCCTGGCCCGGCTTGTTGTAGTAGGGCACGACCTGCAGCTGGCAATCCGCGCCGACCTTCTTGGCGTACTTGGCCAGCTCGATCGCCTCGGCCGTCGAGTTGGCACCGCAGCCGGCCATGATGGGCACGCGCTTGTTGGCCTGCTCGACGGCGACCCGGATGATCTCCTGGTGCTCCTGGACGTTGACCGTTGGCGACTCGCCGGTGGTGCCGACCACGCCGATGCAGTCGGTGCCTTCGGCGATATGCCAGTCGACCAGCTTGCGAAGCGCGGGATAGTCCACGCTGCCGTCGTCGTGCATCGGCGTCGCCAGCGCGACGATACTGCCTGTAATCGGTGTCATGTGCGGGGTTTCTCTTCGAAAGGCTGATTCTACTAACTAGAGCGGGTAACGCGGCCATGGCTCGCCGGCCATGGGTCTGACTGCGGCGATGCGCTGGACAAACCGCGCCGGCTCGTCGAGGAATCCGTCTTCATACGCAACTACGCGCAGGCCATCGCAGCTGCGCAGCAGTTCGCCCGGTTGCAGCAGGAAGTCGGGCCGGGCAGGTTTGCCCACGGTCTCGTTGCCGGCGGCAAAGGTTTCATAGATCAGCACGCCGCCTGGCGCGACACTGCTCACGATGTCGGGCAACAACGGGCGCCACAGGTAGTTGGTGACGACGACTGCGGCAAACGTGCGGCCCGGCAAAGGCCAGGGAGCGTTTTCGAGGTCGGCCAGCACCGCCTCGCCCAAGCTCGCCAGGGCGCCGACGGCATCCTGCGCCCGATCGACGCCGGTGACCGGATGCCCTCGCTGCGCAAGCCAGAGCATGTGGCGCCCGAAGCCGCACGCAACGTCGAGAACCGGCCCGCCGGCGGGAATCAGGTGGGACCAGCGCTGGACCCACGCGGAGGGAGCTTCGGTTCCGTGCATGAATTGGGATCAATGCGGCCTGGCATCTTCTTTCAACGCGGCCAATGCCACCTTCTCGATCAACCCGGGCGCGATCAACTTCGCGAACCGGCCCAGCTTTGCTTTCGCAGTCATGACGACCTCCCGCCGGCGCCGGTTCATGCCTTCGATGATGAGCCGGGCACATTCCTGGACGCTCATGGCCTTTTCTTCCTTCAGCCCGCTGACGCCGGCGGCCTCGCCCTTGGCGTTGAATCCGCGGTAGCGGATCGCCGTGGCCACCACACCGGGATAGGCGATGGTCACGCTCACGCCGCTGCTCTTGAGCTCCGCGCGCAATGCTTCGAAAAAGCCCGTCATCGCGAACTTGCTCGCGCTATACGCCGTGCGGCCGGGCACGCCGATCAGGCCCGCGAGCGAGGACACCGCCACGACGCAGCCACGGCTGGCCTTCAGGTGTGGCAGCGCCGCATGCGTGCACCAGACGCTGCCCCAGAGATTGATCTTCATGAGGTTCTCGTACCAGTGCAGGTCCTGCGGCTTGACGTCCGCGAACAGGGCGTGGGCCGACACGCCGGCGTTGTTGATCAAGACGTCGATGCGCCCGAACGCCTGCACGGCACCTTCGATCAAAGCCCGGCATTGCGCCTCTTCGGAGACGTTGGCCGGCGCGACCTGGCACTGCGCGCCCAGTGCCCGGCACTGCGCGGCGACCGCTTCGAGCTTGTCCCGGTTGCGCGCCGCGAGCACCAGGGCTGCCTCCGCGCCATGCGCGGCGGCAAGCTGGCGCGCCATTTCGGCGCCGATGCCGTCGGAGGCGCCGGTGATCACGAAAACCGTCATGTGTCCTTAACGGGTGCCGAAGCAGACCCAGATCTGGTCGGCCAGTGTGACCAGGAAGACCGGCCGCGTATACAGGGCAAACACGGCCAGCAGCACCGACAGCGCAGCGGCGTAGGCCAGGAGCTTGCGTGGGCGCAGCGTCATGTCACGCCGCCTGCGGGATCGGGCGCGAAATCGGCTGTTCGCGTACCGGCAGGTTCACGAGGGCCGAGAAGACGCCGAGCGCGATCGCGATGTACCAGACGATGTCGTAGCTGCCGGTGCGGTCGTACAGGAAGCCGCCCAGCCACACGCCGAGGAACGAGCCGATCTGGTGGCTGAAGAACACGAAGCCGCCCAGCATCGACAGGTGCGACACGCCAAAAATTTCCGCGATGATCGAATTCGTGGGCGGCACGGTGGACAGCCATAGAAGGCCCATCACACTGGAGAAGATATAGACCGAGAGCGGCGACAGCGGCGCCCACAGGAACAGCGCGATGGCCGCCGAACGGCTCAGGTAGATGAAGGCCAGGATCTTGCGCCGGGCAAGTCTCTGTCCCAGGCTGCCGGCGATGTACGTGCCGAACACATTGAACAGGCCTATCAGCGCCAGCGCATAGCCGGCGACCTGCGGCGACAGCCCCTTGTCCTTCAGGTAACTGGGCATGTGCACGCCGATGAAGACGACCTGGAACCCGCAGACGAAGAAACCGGCCATCAGCAACTGGAAG
>DATNCB010000677.1:0-1267 GCA_035571715.1 Ramlibacter sp. | reverse complement strand
GTTCCACGAATTCGGCCACGGGCTGCATGGCCTGCTCTCCCAGGTGCGGCACGAGCGCCTGGCCGGCACGCGCGTGCTGCGCGACTTCGTCGAGTTGCCCTCGCAACTATTCGAAAATTGGGCGCTGGACCCGCAGATCCTTCAGCGGCATGCGCGCCATTGGCAGACCGGCGAACCGATCCCAAAGGAGCTGATCGACAAACTGCTGCGCGCGCGGCACTTCGATCAGGCCTGGGCCACGATCCAGTACACGGGGCCGGCGCTGATCGATATGGCCTTGCACAGCCTGCCGCACGGCACGGCCGTGGACATTCTGGAATTCGAGGCGCGGCAGCGCGCCGTGCTCGGTGTGCCCGAAGACATCGGCCAGCGCCACCACCTGACGCACTTCCAGCATCTGTTCGCCGGCGGCTATGCGGCCGGTTACTACGTCTACATGTGGGCGGAAGTGCTGGAGGCCGATGCCTTCGACGCCTTCATGGAGGCCGGCGATCCGTTCCACACGGAAATCGCGGAGCGCCTGCACCGGCACATCTACAGCGCGGGCGGGACGAGGAAGCCCGCGGAGGCGTATCGGAGTTTTCGGGGACGCGATCCGATGGTGGAGGCGATGCTGCGCAAGCGGGGGTTGATTTCGAGAGGCTCTTAGCTCCCATTTCGTGGAGGCTTTTGAAGCCGGGACCGCCAGCTCACGGCCGACCATGACACGAGCAGAACCTAATGCTCCCGGCTTTGCCGGGGGAGTATTTAACAAGCCGCCGGGATAACCGGCCAGCATAATGGCCTCGCCCAACGTGAGGACATTGCTCGGCGCAGGATATTTCTTAACGAAGGAAACGCCTTAAGGGCGCGGACGCCGCCAGTGTTCTCATGGCACGGTACCCCTTTGCCTCTTGCAAGTAGCGGGATTCGACATCGTCCTCACTCAGTTTGGACAAGGGCGCGACCCGTGAAAATCGAACAGAGAAAATGGACCCAGGCCCTTGGGTGGGCACCCGCGTCTGCCGGGACCCTCGCAAAATCCTCCCAACTGGTGCTGGTGTTTGGCGCTACTTCCGTTTTGCGGCAGGCGCACCTGACGGCTGCGATCCGGAACGACTATCCGGCCGCGCATATCTTTGGCTGTTCCACCGCCGGAGAAATCTGCGGTACGCAAGTCTCCGATGACTCGCTGGTCGTCACGGCGGTGCATTTCGAGCATACCCAATTCCGCAACGTCCAGGTCGACTTGAGCCGGACCCCCGACAGTTTCCAGGCCGGCGAATGG
>DATNCB010000676.1:0-2732 GCA_035571715.1 Ramlibacter sp. | reverse complement strand
TCACCAGCTTCGAATGGCTGGACTGGCTGCCCAGCTTCGGCGGCACGCTGATGCGCAATTTCGTGCACGCCAACAGCGTCGGCGATCGCTTCTTCTCGCTGCTGTCGTTCATGCACATCGGATTGCCGCTGCTGGTGCTGCTGCTGATGTGGGTGCACGTGCAACGGGTTCCCAAGGCGCGGACGATGCCGCCGCGGCCCATCGCGACGAGCCTGGTGGCGACGTTGTTCCTGCTCTCGCTGGCGCGCCCTGTCCTGATCCAGGGCGGCGCGGCCGACCTGGCTACGGCGGTTTCCAGCCTGCAGCTGGACTGGTTCTACCTCACGCTGTTTCCGCTGCTGGTCACGTGGCCGCTGGGCCGTGTCTGGGCGCTGGTGGGAGCCGGCACGGTGCTGCTGGTCGTGCTGCCCTGGTGGCCGCCGAAGTTTCGCCGCAGCGCCGAGCACGAGCACCAGCTCCTGGTGCACAGCGCCGATGGCGCCGAAACCCAGCTGCGGGTTCGCGCCGGCGAAACGATCCTGGAGGCCGGCTTGCGCGAAGGTCTGCCCCTGCCCTACGAATGCCGCAACGGCGGCTGCGGCGTCTGCGTTTGCACACTCGAGCACGGCGCCGTGTCGCTTCGGCCCTACCAGCTTGGCGTCTTGCCCGACGCCATGCGCAAGGAGGGCAAGGCGTTGATGTGCTGCGCGATCCCCAAGGGCGACCTCGTGATCGACGTGGAAGGCCTGGCCCACGGGGGCGCCGGCGCGGCCAAGCTGCACGACGGGCAGGTGGTCGGCATGGAACGGCTGTCCGAAGACGTGATGCGCGTGATGATCGCGTTGCCCGAGGGCGAGTCGATCCCGTTCGCCGCCGGCCAGTACATCAACATCCTGCTGGGCGACGGCCAGCGGCGCGCGTTCTCGTTCGCCAACCCGCCGCACGAAAACGCCCTGATCGAGCTGCACGTGCGGCGCATCCCGGGCGGCCGCTTCACCAGCCACGTGTTCGAAGGAATGGGCTTGGGAGACACGGTGCGCTTCGAGGGGCCCCTTGGCAGCTTCACGATGAACGAAGGCCCGCGCCCGATCCTGTTCGTGGCCGGCGCGACCGGTTTCGCGCCGATCAAGAGCATCGTCGAAGATGCGTTCCACCGCGGCCTGAAGCGTCCGATGCGCCTGTACTGGGGCGTGCGGGAGCGGCAAGACCTCTACATGCTCGACCTGGCCAAGCAGTGGGAGCGCGAGCACGAGAATTTCCGGGTGATTCCGGTGCTCTCGGATCCACACCCCGGGGACAAGTGGCGCGGCCGCACGGGGCTCGTGCACGAGGCCATGCTCGAGGACTTCGGGGACCTGGTCGGCTACGAGGTGTATGTCTGCGGGTCGCTGCGCATGGTCGAAGCGGCCGTGCCGGCCATGATGGCCCAAGGCCTGAGCCAGAGCGCGTGCTTTACTGACGCGTTCCTGCCGTCGTCGAGACCGGCGCAGCCCGCGTCCACGGGTACTTGAACTGCGTTGGGGCTGTCAAAGCCCGAGTGACTTCAATATCCCTTCGACGCGTGCCTGCACGGCCGCGTCCATGGCGATCGGGCGGCCCCATTCGCGCTGGGTTTCGCCCGGCCACTTGTTGGTGGCGTCCAGGCCCATCTTGCTGCCCAGGCCGCTGACCGGCGACGCGAAATCCAGGTAGTCGATCGGCGTGTTCTCGATCAGCATGGTGTCGCGCGCCGGGTCCATCCGAGTCGTCATGGCCCAGATCACCTCGCGCCAGTCGCGCACGTCGACATCCTCGTCGACCACCACGATGAACTTGGTGTACATGAACTGCCGCAGATGGCTCCACACGCCCATCATGATGCGCCGTGCATGACCGGGATATTCCTTGCGGATCTGCACCACTGCCATGCGGTAGCTGCAGCCTTCGGAAGGCAAATGGAAATCGGTGATCTCGGGAAACTGCCGCTGCAGCATGGGGACGAACACTTCGTTCAGCGCCATGGCCAGCACCGCCGGCTCGTCCGGCGGCTTGCCGGTGTAGGTCGAGTGGTAGATTGGCTCGCGCCGCATCGTGATGCGGTCCACCGTGAAGACCGGAAACCAGGCCTGTTCGTTGTAGTAGCCGGTGTGGTCGCCGAACGGTCCCTCGAGCGCGTGTTCGTAGCCGCTGGCGTGATTCGGGTCGGGCTGGATGTGACCCTCGAGCACGATCTCGGCGGTCGCGGGAACATGCAGGTCGCTGCCGATGGCCTGCACGATTTCCGTGCGGCCGCCGCGCAATAGCCCGGCAAACTGATATTCGGACAGGCTGTCCGGCACCGGCGTGACGGCACCTAGCAATGTGGCCGGGTCGGCGCCCAGCGCGACGGCGACCGGGTACGGCTTGCCCGGGTTCGCGATCGCGTATTCACGAAAGTCCTGCGCGCCGCCGCGATGCGCGAGCCAGCGCATGATGAGCTTGTTGCGTCCGATCACCTGCTGGCGGTAGATGCCCAGGTTCTGCCGCGATTTGTTCGGCCCGCGGGTGACGACCAGGCCCCAGGTGATGAGCGGCGCCACGTCCCCGGGCCAGCAGTGCTGCACCGGCAGCCGCGCCACATCGACGTCGGCGCCTTCCCAGACCACCTCCTGGCAGGGCGCGCTGCGCACCTCCCGCGGCGCCATGTTCCACAAGGTCTTGAGCAGGCCGGTGAGGCCCATCATCTCCTTGAAGCCCTTGGGCGCCTCCGGCTCCTTCAGTGCGGCGAGCGCCTC
>DATNCB010000675.1:0-4825 GCA_035571715.1 Ramlibacter sp. | reverse complement strand
CGGTTGTTCAGCGAGATGATCTTGATCGGCGTGTTGTACTGCAGGCAGGTGGAAAGCTCCTGGATGCACATCTGGACCGAGCCGTCGCCCGTGACGCAATAGACCTCGCTGTCCGGCTTGGCCATCTTGATGCCCATGGCGTAAGGAATGCCCACTCCCATGGTGCCCAGGCCGCCCGAATTGATCCAGCGGCGCGGCTGGTTGAAGCGGTAGTACTGCGCAACCCACATCTGGTGCTGGCCCACGTCGGAGGTGATGTAGGCATCGGCATCCTTGGTCAGGTTCCACAGCGTTTCCACCACGTACTGGGGCTTGATCACTTCGGTGTTCTTGCGGTCGTAGCGCAGGCAGTCGCCCTTGCGCCAGCCCTCGATCGTGTCCCACCAGGCGGCGAGCGCGTCGGCGTCAGGCCGGGCTGGCGATTCCTTGAGCATCGCGATCAGTTCGCCCAGCACTTCCTTCACATCGCCGACGATCGGGATGTCCACCTTGACCCGCTTGGAGATGCTGGATGGATCGATATCGATGTGGATGATCTTGCGCTCGTTCTGGCTGAAGTGCTTGGGGTTTCCGATCACGCGGTCGTCGAAGCGCGCGCCCACGGCCAGCAGCACGTCGCAGTTCTGCATGGCATTGTTCGCCTCGACGGTGCCGTGCATTCCCAGCATGCCCAGGAACTTGCGGTCGCTCGCCGGGTAGGAGCCCAGACCCATCAGGGTGTTGGTGCAGGGGTAGCCGAGCATGTCCACCAATGCGCGCAGCTCGGTGGTCGCGTTGCCCAGGACCACGCCGCCGCCGGTGTAGATGTAGGGCCGCTTGGCCGCAACCAGCAGCTGCAGTGCCTTGCGGATCTGGCCGCCGTGCCCCTTGCGCACCGGGTTGTAGGAGCGCATTTCCACCTTGTCGCCTTGAGCGACATAGGCAGTCTTGTTGAAGGACACATCTTTCGGGATATCGACGACCACCGGTCCGGGCCGGCCGCTGCGCGCGATGTGGAACGCCTTTTTCATCACTTCGGCCATCTGCCGCACGTCCTTGACCAGAAAGTTGTGCTTGACGACCGGGCGCGTGATGCCCACGGCGTCGCACTCCTGGAACGCATCCATCCCGATGGCATGGGTGGGCACCTGGCCGGTGATGATCACCATCGGGATGCTGTCCATGTAGGCCGTCGCGATGCCCGTGACGGCATTGGTGACGCCGGGACCCGAGGTGACCATCGCCACGCCGACGTCGCCGGTGGCGCGAGCGTACCCATCGGCCGCATGCACCGCCGCCTGTTCGTGGCGCACCAGGACGTGCTGGATGGTGTCCTGCTTGTAGAACGCGTCGTAGATGTGCAACACCGCGCCGCCGGGGTAGCCCCAGACAAACTTGACGTTTTCGGCTTGCAGTGCCTTGACGAGGATTTCGGCGCCGCGCAGTTCGGGGTTTTGTCCCGCCGGGGATGCCGCAGTTGCTGCGGCGGCCGAAGTGATTTCGGCTTTCGTGATGTCCATGATCAACCTTTGTGAATTTCTCTGACGAAAAACCTTGGGTGCCCCTTCACCAACTCTCGTGGAGCCGCGTTGGAACTTTGAGCCCAGGACCATGGGCGGGCCTATCGCACCGCCGGATCAGGGCTCGTTTGCCTTTTGACTTGCAGCGCGGATTATCGCACTGCAGCATGGCAGACGGCAAAAACCGGGCCACCCGATGCGATAATTCGCGCTGCCGGCGCTAAAGCGGCGCAAACCGCGTCCCAAAAACGAGACATCAAAGCCGTCCAGGTCCCGAACTCCTTGGCAACCGAACGAGAACTGTCAGACTTCCTCAAAAGCGTGGAAAAGAGGGCTTTCAAGCGCTCGATCTATCACGTGCGCGACGAGGAAGCCGCCCTGGACATCGTGCAGGACAGCATGATGAAACTGGCGGAACACTACGCCGACAAGCCGCCGGGAGAACTGCCCATGCTGTTCCAGCGCATTCTCTCCAACTGCACGCTCGATTGGTTCCGGCGGCAGAAGACGCGCAATGCCCTGTTCTCCAACATGAGCGATTTCGAATCCTCGACCGAAGACGGGGATTTCGATTTGCTTGAAACTTATTCGCTCACCGAAGGCTCTCAACAGGTCGAGAGCGCTGAGGACTCGACTCGCCGGGCTCAGATCCTGCGGGAAATCGAATTGCAAATCCAGGAGTTGCCGGCCCGTCAACGTGAAGCGTTCCTGATGCGTTATTGGGAGGATATGGACGTGGCCGAGACGGCGGCTGCCATGGGCTGCTCGGAAGGCAGCGTCAAGACGCACTGCTCGCGCGCGGTCCAGGCCCTCGGCAAGGCGCTGAAGGCAAAGGGAATACAACTATGACGAACCAGCCAACAATTCAGTCACAGCAGGAAGCAGACCGGTTCGGCCGGCGCCTCGCCGCGCGCCTGACGGCCGGTACGGCCGAGCTGCCTTACGCCATCACCGAACGGCTGCGTGCCGCTCGCGTCCAGGCTGTCGACAGGCGCAACGCCGCCAATCTGGTGCGCGCGACTTCCGTCTTTGCTTCCGGCGGCGCCGCGACGCTAGCCTTTGGCGACAATGGCGTGAGCTGGTGGAACCGGATCGCGTCGGTGCTGCCCCTGATCGTCCTGGCTGGGGGCTTGATCCTCATCCACGCCGTGCAGGACGACCGGCGCGCCAGCGAAGTGGCCGAAGTCGATGCCGCGTTGCTCACGGATGACCTGCCGCCGGCGGCCTATGCCGACCCGGGCTTCGCGCAATTCCTCAAGTTGGGCAGGAACTAAGGCAGCTCAACAGCGCCAGCGATGCTCCGGCCCGCTTCCGTTCTTTTGTTGCAGCCGCGGCATTTCCCTGCGGGTTTGACCGCTGCGTTGGGCGTCGCACTCTTATGGCTCGGCCTGTCCGGATTGTCCGCAATGGCCCAGGCCCCTGCACCAGCCCAGACCGCCTCGGCGCCGGCAGTCGCGCCTGCGAGCGCGCCCAGTGCTCATGCCAGCGCGACGGCGAGCCGGGCGAGTTCCTCCAAAACTGCCGCATCCGCGTCGAAAACGAACAACAACGGCAAGCGTGTGACCAAACCGTTGTGGAGCGAATTGAAACCGGCCCAACAGCAAGCGCTGGCCCCTTTGGCCGGCAAATGGGACACGGTCAGCGATGCGCAAAAACGCAAATGGCTGGCCCTGTCGCAGAACTTCCCCGCCATGTCGGGCGCCGAGCAGGACAAGTTACATAGCCGGATGAGCGAGTGGGCGGCTCTGAGTCCCCAACAACGCACCGAGGCGCGCCTGAATTTCGGCGAGACGAAGCGCTTGTCGCCGGACGACAAGAAGGCCAAATGGGAGGCGTATCAAGCCCTGCCCGCCGAGGAAAAACGCAAACTCGCCGCCAGCGCTCCCAAAGCGCCAGCTACCGCGGCGGCCCTCAAGCCGGTGCCGCCCGAAAAGCTGGCCAACATCCCGAAGCCCAAGCGTGTTGCCAAGGAAACGCCGCGCATTTCCGCGGAGCCGGGCCAAGTCGATCACAACACCTTACTGCCGCAACGGTCAGCGCCGCTCGGGGCCGGTCGAAGCAATTGAAGTTGACCGCACCCAGCCTGCGGCGCCGCATGGCGTGCTGGCTGTACGAAGGAATTCTGCTTTTCGCCGTCGTCTTCGTGGCCAGCTGGCTGTTCAGCACCCTGGGGCAGATGCGCGACGCGATGGATGCGCGGCGGCCATTGCTGCAGGTTTTCCTGTTCATCGTTTTTGGCATCTACTTCACCTGGTTCTGGACCAAGGGCCAGACGCTGGCGATGAAGACCTGGAGCATCCGCGTCGTCGACCGAGCCGGCAAGCCTGTCAGCCAGGCCCGCGCACTGCTGCGCTACTTGTGCAGCTGGCTCTGGTTCCTGCCCCCGATAGCGGGGCTGGCGACGATGCAGCCGAGCGGCCGGGAGACCGTCGTGGTGATACTCGGCTGGATCGTCATATGGGCCCTGCTCAGCCGACTGCATCCGCAACGCCAGTTCTGGCACGACGCGCTGGCCGGCACCCGGCTGGTGCGTTCGCCTCCAAGCCGCTGAGCGGATCAGTCGACATTTGCGTCGGCGACAATGCGGCCATGTCGTTGCCACCCGAAGCCCTCATCCCCGCAAACCAGCAGAAATTCCGCACCGGCCTCAGCCGGATCTGGCATGCGGCGGGCTATTCCTTCGCCGGTCTGCGGGCCGGCTGGGGCGAGACTGCGTTTCGGCAGGAAGCCATCGCGTCCGTCCTGCTGCTCCCGTCGGCTTTCTGGCTCGGGCGCACATGGGTTGAAACCGCACTACTGGCAGGGTCGGTGCTGATCGTGATGATCGTCGAGCTCCTCAACACCGGCATCGAGACCGCCATCGATCGCATTGGCCCCGAATGGCACGATCTGTCCAAGCGCGCCAAGGACATGGGCAGCGCCGCGGTGCTACTAAGCCTGGTGCTGTGCTCGGGCATCTGGCTCGCGGCCTTGTATCAGAGGTTCGCGCCATGACACATGCTTTTTCGCTTTGCGTCTATTGCGGATCGCGCAAAGGCGTGGCAGCCGAGTTCGCTGCCGCCGCTGGCGCCGTGGGGCAGTGGATCGGTGAACACGGTGGGCAGTTGGTCTACGGCGGCGGCAACAACGGCCTGATGGGCGTGATGGCCGACGCCACGCTCGCCGCGGGCGGGCGCGTGGTCGGAGTCATCCCGCGCGCGCTGGTCGAGAAGGAATGGGCCAAGCTGGATTGCACCGAGCTGCACGTCGTGGACAACATGCACGATCGCAAGCGCATGATGACCGAGCGGGCCGACGCCTTTCTGGCGCTGCCCGGTGGCATCGGG
>DATNCB010000674.1:0-3038 GCA_035571715.1 Ramlibacter sp. | reverse complement strand
GTTCGTGCGCCACATACATGCCCACCACTTTGGCCTTGTGACGGTTCTTGGCCCGGGTTTCACACGCCAGCCCGACCATGCCGCACAGCTCGCCGCCCTCGAACGCGCCCCAGAACTTGTAGTGGGGCGAGCCCAGGCGTTGCTCGGAGGCTTCCAGCGGCACCTTTTCGTCTTCCTCGTGACTGGACGTGAAAGCCTGCGGAAATTCCCAGAGCGCGCGCAACCGCAAGGCCCGGTAAGCGGACGCATCGCTGGGGCCGAGTCGCCTGATTTCCATCGCGTCAGATGATTTCAAAGTAGCGCTTGAGCTCCCAGTCGGTCACGCCGTCGAGCCATTGCCGCCATTCCCAATCACGGGTCGCTGCGAAATGTTCCACGAAGGTGTCGCCCAGGAAATCCCTTGCGATGCTCGAGTTGCTGAAGTTGCGGGTTGTTTCGATGAGGGTGCGCGGGGCCCGCGGAACGTTTTCCGCGCCCTGGTTCGTGCCGGTGATCGGCGCTGCCGTGAGCTTGAGCCCTTTCTCCACGCCGTGCAAGCCAGCCGCGATGACAGCGGCCATCGCCAGGTAGGGATTGATGTCGGCGCCCGGGCAGCGCGTCTCCAGCCGAGTCGCCTTCGGGCTGCCGGCGATCACGCGAAAACTCGCGGTGCGGTTGTCGATGCCCCAGGTCGGCTTGACCGGCGCCCAGAAGCCGTCGACCAGGCGCTTGTAGCTGTTGATGGTCGGCCAGAACATCGGCGCGAATTCCATCAGGCAGGCGACCTGCCCCGCCAGATAGCTTTCGAACAGCTGGCTCATCTTGCGTTGGCTCCTGGCCTCGTAGAACAGGTTGGTCTTGCCGTCCGACAGGCTCTGGTGGATGTGCCCGCTGCAGCCCGGGTACTGCTGGCTCCACTTGGCCATGAAGCTGGGCATGATGGAGAAGCGCGCGCCGATCTCCTTGGCGCCGGTCTTGAACAGCACCGCGCGATCGGCCTGCTCCAGCGCCTCGGAAAACGCGATGGCCGCTTCGTACACGCCCGGGCCGGTCTCGGTGTGCAGCCCTTCGATCGGCACACCGAACGCCAGCATCTCGTCCATCAGGGCATTGAAGAACTCGCGGTTCTGGTTGGCACGCAGCAGCGAATAGCCGAACATGCCCGGCGTGATCGTTTCCGGTGCTACGCCCTTCTTGGCCGCCCAGCTCTGGGGCGTCTCGCGGAAATTGAACCACTCGTACTCCATGCCTGTCATCACCTGGAAGCCAAGTTTTTCCGCCCGTTGCAGCACCCGCTTCAAGGTCTGGCGCGGGCAGATAGCGTAGGGGCTGCCATCGGCATTGATGAATTCGCCGAGAAAGAAATCCACGCCGCCATCCCAAGGCACCTGCCGATGGGTGTTCAGGTCGAGCCGCGCCAGGGCGTCGGGGTAACCATGCTGCCAGCCGGTAACCTGGGTGTTGTCGTAAGTGACATCGCCGCAGTCCCAGCCGAACACCACATCGCAGAAACCGAAGCCGCTGTCGACCGCTCCTTCGAACTTGTCCTTGTGCAGGTACTTGCCGCGCAGCACGCCGTCGATGTCGCTGCACGCCACTTTGATTTTTTGCACGCCGGACTTGCGGATCGCGGCGAGGGCGGGGTGGACTGTTGCGTTGGCCATTGTTGTTTGCCCTGTCTTCAGATCGCCGGCTCGCCCGAAGCGATCCCCAGATCCTCCAGCGCCATCGCTACCGCCAGCACCGCCTGCTCCATCTCATTGGGACCGATCGCGCCGATACAGCCTACGCGAAAAGTTTCGACCTGTGTGAGCTTGCCGGGATACAGGATGAAACCGATGCGGCGCGCCGCCGCATAGAAGGCCTTGAAGTCGTAGCGCAGGTCGCCCGGCGCGTGGAACGTGACGATGATCGGCGCCTGGATCGCAGGCTCGAGAAACGGCATGAATCCCATGCGCGACATGCCGTGGACCAGGGTGCGGTAGTTCTGCGTATAGCGCTCCAGCCGCGCCGGCTGGCCGCCCTCGGCCTCGAATTGCGCGAGCGCTTCGGCCAGCGCCACGACGACGTGAGTCGGCGGGGTGAAGCGCCACTGGCCGGTCCGCTCCATGTACGTGTGCTGGTCATGCAGGTCCATCGCGAGCGACTGGCTCTGCCCGCCGCAGCCGTCCAGGACGTCTTTTCGGATGATGACGAAGCCCATGCCGGGTACGCCTTCCAGGCACTTGCCGCTGGCGGCGATCAGCGCATCGAAGCGCGTCTCGCGCGCGTCGATCGGCAGCGCGCCGAAAGAACTCATCGCGTCGACGATCAGGCTCCTGCCATGCAGCGCGCACACATTGGCGACCTCCTGCAGCGGATTCAACACGCCGGTGCCGGTTTCGCAGTGGATCAGGATCACATGGGTGATCGTCGTGTCCGCGCCGAGTTTCTGTTCCAGCGCGGCAGGCGAAACCTGCGCCGCTTCGTCGAACTCGAGCACGCTGCAGGTGCGCCCCATCAAGCGGGTGAGCCGCACCGCCCGCTTGCAGTAGGCGCCGTTGTCCAGCACCAGCACATGGCCGCCCGGCGGCACGAGCGTGCCGACGGCTGCCTCCACGCTGAAGGTGCCGCTGCCTTGCAGGGGCACGACCACATGCGAGTCCTCACCGTGGACGATCTTCAGCAGGCTCGCGCGCACGCTCGCCGTGATCTCGTTGAAGTCGCTGTCCCAGGAGCCCCAGTCGCGCAGCATCGCAAGCTTGGTGCGCAAGGTGGTGGTCAGCGGGCCGGGAGTCAGGAGAATCTTGTCTCTGTCCATATCTTGCCTTTCTTATCGCCCGGCGCCGCGCCAGGCCTGGGTGCGCCGGTTGACCCACCACGCCAGCGCCATGAAGAGCAGCGTCGCCAGCGCCGACGCGACCGCGATCAGCACGGCCATGGCGGCTGCGGCGCCGATTTCGCCGGCTTCGTCCAGATTCAGGATCGCGATCGAGGCCACCTTGGTTTCCGGCGAGTAAAGGAACACCACCGCCGAAATCGTGGTCATCGCGTTGATGAAGAAGTACCGGGCGATGTCG
>DATNCB010000673.1:0-2605 GCA_035571715.1 Ramlibacter sp. | reverse complement strand
TCTGGCAGTACGACGCTTCGATCGCCGGGCTGGGCGGCTGTCCCTACGCGAAGGGCGCGACCGGCAACGTCGCGACCGAGGACGTGGTCTACATGCTGCGCGGCATGGACATCGACACCGGCATCGACCTGGACAAGCTGGTGGACGCCGGCAAGTACATCAGCGACTACCTGCAGCGCAAGCCGAATTCGCGCGCCGCGACGGCGATCCTGAACAAGCGGGCCGGCTGATGGTGGGAGAAGCTCAATCGCAGTCACTGCCCGAAGGCGTGCAGCGCGTGGCCAAGGTGCTGCAGGAGCAGGGCCATCCGCATTCGCCGGTGATGCTGGACGACGCCGCCCGCACGGCGCAGCAGGCCGCCGACCAGCTGGGCATCCTGGTCGGCCAGATCGCCAAGAGCATCGTGTTCCGGCGCAAGTCCGATGACGCCGCCGTGCTCGTCATCACTTCCGGCGACCGGCGCGTCGACGAGAAGAAAGTCGCAGCGCTGATCGGCCAGGGCAGCGGCCTCGGCCGCGCCGATGCCGACTTCGTCAAGAGCCGCACCGGCTATTCGATCGGCGGCGTCTCGCCGGTCGCGCATACCCAGCCGCCGGTGACGCTGATTGACCGCGAGCTGTTCCGCTTCGACGAAATCTGGGCCGCGGCGGGCCATCCGCACGGAGTGTTCAAGCTGCGCCCGCAGGATCTGGAGCGCCTGACCGGCGCGCCCGTGGCCGACGTGGTGCAGCAGGTGGCGGGCGCCTGATGGGTGCGATTCAACGGCTCGTTCAACGCGCGCGGCAAGTGTCTGCCGGCGGCGAGGCCGATGTGCCTTCGCCCTGTGTTTCGATTTGCCGCGTGGACCCGGCGACGCAGTGGTGCGAGGGCTGCTTTCGCACGCTGGAGGAAATCGCCGGCTGGAGCCGGATGGAAGATCAGGATAAGCGCGAAATTTGGGGGATGATTGCGGAAAGGGCCCTCGCGCACAGGGATGCCCCCACCCCTGCCCTCCCCCGGAAGGGGAGGGAGCAAAGCCCGAATAGAGAGCAAGAGAGAACGTGAAGCAGGTCACTTTTTATCTCGACTTCATCTCGCCGTTTTCGTACCTGGCGTTCGAGAAATTGCCCGAAGCATTGCTCGGGCTGAGCTATGGCATCGATTACAAACCGGTGCTCTTCGCCGGCCTGCTCAAGCACCACGGGCAGCTCGGCCCCGCGGAGATCGTGCCAAAGCGCGATTGGACCTTTCGGCAGGTGCTTTGGCTGGCCCACAGCCATGGCGTTCCAATGCAGATGCCGGCGGCGCATCCGTTTAACCCGCTGCCCTTGTTGCGGCTGGCGCTGGCCTGCGGAGGCCCGGACGCGGCCCTGGGCCGGGGACTGGCGAATCGCTACGTCTGCGAAACCATCTTCCGCCATGTCTGGCGCGGCGGCGCCGACGCCATCGACGCCCAGCGGCTCGAGGCATTGAAGCAATCGCTGCAGCCGCGGCGCGATCCGGCGAGCGGCGAAGTGAAGGCGGACCTCAAGGCCAACACCGATGAAGCGATTGCGCGCGGCCTGTTCGGCGTGCCCACGTACGCGGTGGACGACAAGCTGTTCTGGGGCTTCGATGCGTTGCCGATGCTGCGCGCATATCTCGAGGGCGATGCGTGGTTCGCAACCGGTGGCTGGGAAACACCCCACCAGGTCGCGACCGGCGCTTCACGCGCCGCCAAGGGTTAACCCGCTACTGCCGGGCACCTTCTTCGCATGGTGAAACAGGACTTGCGGGTTTCACCTTAAAGCGTCAGAGCGCATTCAGTTTCGCGCAAGCCCCTGTTGGATTGGCGTCAGAGCAGGGTCAGAGCCGGCACGCAACATCGACTACCGGTCCCCGCCGGCCGAGATCCAACACAAGGAGATGACATGGAAGACGATATGGTGCAGCGCATCGCTGCGCATCCCAGGTATCAGGAGCTCAAATCCAAGCGCTCCACCTTCGGCTGGTGGCTGTCGCTAGCCGGCATGGTGGCCTACTACGGCTTCATCCTGCTGGTCGCCTTCGACAAGCCGCTGCTGGCGCGGAAGATCGGGGGCGGCGTCATGACGCTGGGCATGCCGCTCGGCGTGGCCGTCATTGTCTTCACCATCATCATCACCTGGATCTACATCCGCCGCGCGAACAGCGAGTTCGACTCTCTGACCGAGCAGATCGTCAAGGGAGTCGTGAAATGAGCTTCGACAAGCAAATCATCAAGGTGCTGGCCAAGGTGCTGGCCGTGTGCGCTGTCACGGCCATCGGCGTGGGCGCCTACGCGGCCGGTGCCGATCTGGGCCAGGCCACCAAGCAGGCCACCAACTGGACGGCCATCGGCATGTTCGGCGTATTTGTGGTCTTCACGCTGTTCATCACCAAGTGGGCCGCCGCCAGAACCAAGAGCGCGGCCGACTTCTATACCGCCGGCGGCGGCATCACCGGCTTCCAGAACGGCCTGGCGATTGCCGGCGACTACATGTCGGCGGCCTCGTTCCTGGGCATCTCGGGCCTGGTGTTCGCCAACGGCTTCGACGGCCTGATCTTCTCGATCGGCTGGTTGGTCGGCTGGCCCGTGATCACCTTCCTGATGGCCGAGCGGCTGCGC
>DATNCB010000672.1:0-24125 GCA_035571715.1 Ramlibacter sp. | reverse complement strand
GCGAATGGGCCTGCGCCCGGACACCCGAACCACCGACCCTACGAGGCGCCTCGTCGCTCGCAGGGGAGTTCGGGCTCCCCTCTACGTGCCCGCCCATTCGTTACGGCGGGTGGTGCGTACTTGCGGGCGCAGGCCCATTCGTGGTTGCTACAGAGTAAGCGCGCTCACGGCCAGGTTGACGCATTGGTGCTGGCGGACCCGGGCAGACGCCCGCGAGCGTGCGCCGGAGAACGCAAGTTCCACCGGCCGCCGTCGCGAGGTGGTCGCCTGAAGCGACACGAGCGCAAAGGGCCTTTTCCAGCGGCGAGGTGGCCGCCTGAAACGGCACGAGCGCAACGAGCAGCGGCTATTCCTTCACAGCGCCGGTCATGCCCGAAACGTAGTACTCGACAAAGAAGGAATAGATGACCGCGACGGGCAGCGAACCAAGCAGGGCGCCGGCCATCAGCGGCCCCCAGTGATAAACGTCGCCTTCCACCAGCTCGGTGACCACGGCTACGGAAACGGTCTTCACTTCCGACGATGAAACGAAGGTCAGCGCATAGATGAACTCGTTCCACGACAGCGTGAACGCGAAGATGCCCGCCGAGATCAACCCGGGAACCGAGAGCGGCAGGATGATCTTCCACAGGATCTGGAAGCGGGTCGCGCCGTCGATCAAGGCGCACTCTTCCAGTTCGTACGGGATGGTGCGGAAATACCCCATCAACAGCCAGGTGCAGAACGGAATCAGGAAAGTGGGATACGTCAGGATCAGCGCCCAGCGCGTGTCGAACAGCCCCAGCTGGAACACCAGGTGGGCCAGCGGAATGAACAGGATCGAAGGCGGCACGAGGTAGGCCAGGAAGATGCTCAGCCCCACCTGGCGCGCGCCCTGGAAACGCAGCCGCTCGATGGCATACGCCGCCAGCACGGCCGCCGCCAGCGACGCAAAGGTCGACACCACCGAAACGAGGATGGTGTTCCAGAGCCAGTCCGGATAGGACGTGTCGAAGATCAGCTTCTTGAAGTGGGCGAGCGTCGGCGCGGCCACGAGAAACGGATTGCCTTCGCGCGAGATCAGCTCCTGGTCGGGCTTGAAGGCCGTGATGCCCATCCAGTAGAACGGGAACAGCATCACGAACACGAAGATCGCGAGCGGGATGTAGACCGTGACGACCCGCTTCGGTATCGTCTGCAGGAAATCCATCCCTTGCGTGTCGGTATCGCTTTGCTTCATGTCGGCTCAGGTATCGCTGCCGCCCTGCTGCCACTTGCGCCGCTGCAGGCCGAAATAGCTGAACAGGATGGCCGCCAGCAGGAACGGCACCATCGCGATGGCGATCGCGGCGCCTTCGCCGAGCGATCCGCCGGGAATGGCGCGCTGGAACGACAGCGTGGCCATCAGGTGCGTCGCGTTGAGCGGGCCGCCGCGTGTCAGCACGTAGATTAGCTGGAAGTCGGTGAACGTGAACAGCACCGAGAAGGTCATCACCACCGCGATGATCGGCGTCAGCAGCGGCAGGGTGATGTAGCGGAAGCGCTGCCAGCCGGTGGCGCCGTCGATCGCCGCCGCCTCATGCAGCGACGGTGAGATCGTCTGCAGGCCCGCCAGCAGCGTAATGGCGACGAACGGGACGCCGCGCCAGATGTTCGCGGCGATCGTCGACAGGCGGGCGTTCCACGGATTGCCGAGGAAGTCGATGTAGGTGGTGATCCAGCCGAGCTTCACGAGCACCCAGCTGATCACCGAGAACTGCGCGTCGTAGATCCACCAGAAGGCAAGGGCGGACAGCGCGGTGGGGACGATGTACGGCAGCAGGATCACGGTACGGAAGAAGGTCTTGAACGGCAGCTTCTCGTTCAGGAGCAGCGCGAGCCACAAGCCCAGACCGAACTTCACGACGCTCGCCACGAACGTGTAGAACAGTGTGTTGAAGAGGGCCAGGCGCGTGACCTCGTCGTCCCATAGGAACCGGTAGTTCTCGAGCCCGATCCACACCCCGGCGCGCCCGATCTTGGTATCGGTGAACCCCAGCCACACGCCCAACAGGAGCGGGTAGGTGAGGAACACCAGCAGCAGGATGCCCGCCGGAAACATGAACAGCATGCCCAGCAGGTTCCGGCTGCCTTGCAGATGCTGCAGCAGCCCGCCCATCCCGCCGCGAGCGGTGGGAAGCGCAGGCTGCGCGGCGGCCGGAACTGCGGGGCGCATCAGACGTTGTAGTAGCGCTCGGCGCGTTTTTGCGCGCGCTCGGCGGCTTCCTTGGGCGACTTGGAGCCGCTCGCCGCCTCCGCGACCATGTCAAGAATGATGAAATCGGCGATGCTTGCCGCTGACGCGTACCCCATCTTCCCGGAAAAACCCACCGGCCGCATGATCTTGATGCAGTCCCGGTACGGCGTGTGCTTCGGATCGGCGGTCCAGATCGGATTGGCCTCGTAGGCCTTGAGCGGCTGGCAGGTGTAGCCGATGCTCGCCTTCATCCACGGGGAGTACTGCGGCTCTTCCATCATGAAGCGCACGAACTCCTTCGCCGCCTTCGGGTACTTGGTGTACTTGAAGATCATCTGGTTGAAGAAGATGTTGAACTCGGTGGGCACACCGGCCGGGCCGATCGGGAAATGCACGTGCTGGATGTCCTTGGCCATTTCCTGCAGCTTCGGATCGGTCGACATCTTGGCGGCGTAGTAGATGGAGATGCCGTTGGCCGTGACGCTGATCTGGTTGTCCAGGAAGGCCTTGTTGTTGTTCGGGTCCAGCCATGACAGCGTGCCCGGCACGAACGTGGGATACAACTCCTTCGCGAATTCCAGCGCCTTGATGGTCTCGGGGCTGTTGATCACGACCTTGTTCTTCTCGTCGACCAGCCTGCCCCCGAAGGCCCATACCAGCCAGTGGGACCAGGCCTGGTCGCCGCTGGCGTGGCCCAGGGCGAATCCGCCGGGCGTCCCCTTTTCCTTCAGCGCCTTCATGAGCTTCAAGAAGCCGTCCATGTCCTTCGGGAAGCTGTCGAACCCCGCCGCCTTGACCTGGCTTTCGCGATAGACAACGCAATTGCCGGCGACGCCTAGCGGTATCCCGACCCATTTCTTGCCGTCCGGCCTCAGGTACTGTTCGCACACCGGATACCAGCCGCCGTACTTCTTGCCGAGGTAGTTCGCCAGGTCGGTGACGTCGACCAGCTTTTCCGGGTACAGGTTGGCGTCGTCGTTGGTCGACAGGATGATGTCGGGACCCGCGCCGGCGTTCGCGGCCACCGCCGCCTTGGGCCGAACGTCCTCCCAGCCCTCGTTGTCCACGCGCACTTCGATACCGGTGGTCTCGGTGAACTTCTTGACGTTGACCATGTACTGGTCCTCGTCGCCCTGCACGAAGCGCTTCCAGCGCAGCACCCTCAGCTTCGCGCCTTTCTCGGGTTGGTTGCTCCACTGCGCCAGCGCGCCGCTGGGCCACAGCATGGGCACAGAGACGGCCGCAGCCGCGGCCGATGTTTTCTTGAGGAACCTTCGCCGGTTGTCGTAGGACATGGTTGTCTCCTTGGGGGTCAAAAAAGAAAAGTGCGTGGCTGCCCTGTTTCAGTGCTCAGTGCGCCAGCCGCGCGCCACTGGCGGCGTCGAACAGATGGGCGCGCGCCGGATCGGGTCGCAGGCGGATCATTTCGCCGGGCCGGAACGCATGGCGATCGCGGAACACCGTCGCAACCTCCAGGCCCGCGATCCTGGCGAAGACCTGCGTGTCGGCGCCGGTGGGCTCGACCACCACGACTTCGCTCGCCACGCCGTCGTCGCCGGCGGCCAGGGCGATGTGCTCGGGCCGGGTGCCGTAGACGACCTTCTGGCCGTCCTCGCCGCCTGCGCCGGCAGGGACGGGCAGCGCGATGCCGTCGCCAAACTCCACCTGCGCACCGCTGCCGGAGCGCCTGAGAACGCCCGGCATGAAGTTCATGGCGGGCGAGCCGATGAAGCCGGCCACGAACAGGTTGGCCGGGCGGTCGTACACCTCCAGGGGCGAGCCGGTCTGCTCGACCACGCCGTCGCGCATGACCACGATCTTGTCCGCCATCGTCATGGCCTCGATTTGGTCATGTGTGACATAGACCGAAGTGGTGTTCAGGCGCTGGTGCAACTCCTTGATTTCGGTGCGCATCTGCACTCGCAGCTTGGCGTCCAGGTTGGACAGCGGCTCGTCGAACAGGAAGACCTGCGGGTCGCGCACGATGCAACGGCCCATCGCCACGCGCTGCCGCTGTCCGCCCGAGAGCTGGCGCGGAAAGCGGTCCAGCAGGTCGTTCAGCCCCAGGATGTCGGCGGCCTTGCGCACGCGCTCGTTGGAAACCTCCTTGGGTTGGCGCGCCAGCATCAGGCTGAAGGTCATGTTGTCGCGCACGGTCATGTGCGGGTACAGCGCGTAGTTCTGGAACACCATCGCGATGTCGCGTTCCTTCGGCATCATGTTGTTCACGACCTTGCCGCCGATCAGGATTTCCCCGCCGGAGATTTCCTCCAGGCCGGCAATCATGCGCAGCAGGGTTGACTTGCCACAGCCGGACGGGCCGACCAGGACGGTGAACGCCCCGTCCTCCATGTCGATGTCCACGCCGCGAATGATCTGGGTGGCGCCGAAGTATTTTTCGACCCCTCTGATTTGGACCGCGGCCATAGTCTCCCGACGTTTTGGTGAAAGGAAAGCCAGCGACCTTGTAGCATGAAAAAAACACTGCGTCATCAGCATCAACCGGTAAGGGACCGGACTGACGCAGGCGGCTCGACAGTGTTCGGAGAGGGTAAACCCGAGCCGTACTAAGTCAATGGTAATATCGTCACACCATTCCGCATGGCAACGATGAAAAACGTCCACGGCAACACGGTCGACCATCTCGGCGAGGCCATTGTTGCCGGACGCTATGCGGCCGGTTCGTCCATTCCTGCCGAGCCCAGGCTGTGCGAGGAGCTCGGGGTCAGCCGCACGGTGATCAGGGAATCCGTGAAGTCGCTGGTCGCCAAAGGGCTGGTTTCGACCGGCCCGAAGGTCGGCACCCGCGTGCTGCCCGAGGAGCAGTGGAACTGGTTCGACCCGGACGTCGTCCTCTGGAAATCGAAATCGGGCCTGACGCGCGAGTTCGTGCGCGACCTGCAGGAGCTGCGACGCGTGCTCGAGCCCGCGGCCGTGCGCATGGCGGCCGAAAGGGCCACCGCGCGCGACCTGGCCAACATCGAGGCGGCGTACGAAGGTATGCGCAAGGCGGTAGAAGAGGGCGGCGACTACGTGGCCCATGACCTGGCCTTTCATCAGGGCCTCTTGCGCGCTTCTCACAACCGCATGATCGTGCAGATGAGCAAGGTCCTGAGCGCGTTGCTGCGCACCAGTTTCGAGGTCTCGACCAGCCGCAAGGATGGTCCCAAGAGTTCCCTGCCGCTGCACCGCGCCGTGCTGGACGCAGTCATTGCGCGCAATCCCGCCAAGGCCGAGAAGGCCATCCTGGTCCTCATCGAAGGCGCCAACCAGGACATCGAGGAGGTCCTGGCCAGCCGGCGCAAGCTACCCAGCCTGAACGTGCCGGCGTCGCGCCTGAAGGCGGGCTGACGGACCGGAAGGGGTCGACCGGATGCGGCGTGGTTTTACTGCATCGGCGCGCGCCGTTTCCATGGCTGCCTGGAGACCACCGAGCGCGAAAAAGATCAATGCCGGGACGCGTTCGCGCGCTGCCGGAGTTCAGATATCGAGGGATATGAAATGGCAAAGGTGACCCTGAGGAACGTCGTGAAGCAGTACGGCTCGGTGAAGGCCGTCGACGATCTTTCGATCGAAATCCGGGACACGGAATTCGCGGTCCTTGTGGGTTCCTCGGGCTGCGGGAAGTCGACGGCGCTGCGCATGATCGCCGGCCTTGAATCAATCAGCTCCGGCGAGATTTACATCGGTGACACGCGGGTCAACGATCTGGAGCCGAGGGATCGCGACGTCGCAATGGTCTTCCAGAACTACGCGCTCTACCCGCACATGAACGTGCGCGAGAACATGGGTTTCGGCCTGAAGATCCGCAAATTGTCCCAGGCGGAAATCAATGTCCGGGTGCAGGAGGCTTCCGATATCCTCGGGCTCAACGAGTTGCTGGACCGGAAGCCGAAAGAGTTATCGGGCGGCCAGCGGCAGCGAGTGGCGGTGGGCCGGGCCATCGTGCGCAAGCCCAAGGTGTTTTTGTTCGACGAGCCGCTTTCGAACCTGGATGCCAAGCTGCGGGTGGCGATGCGCGCCGAGATCAGCAAGCTGCATCAGCGCCTGGGCGCCACGATGATCTACGTCACGCACGACCAGGTCGAGGCCATGACCATGGCCAACCGCATCTTCATCATGAGCAAGGGCCTCGTGCTCCAGAGCGGCGCGCCTATGGAAGTCTATTCACAACCGGCCAACCGTTTCGTCGCCGGCTTCATCGGCTCACCGGCGATGAATTTCTTCGACGCCAGAGTCGTCGCCGACGCAGGCGCACTCTTCATCGATGGTGGCAGCTTCAAGGTGACGGTGCCCGATGCCTTCCGGACCCACCTTGAAGCGTACGCCAACAAGGAGGTCGTCTTTGGCGTGCGCCCGGAAGATATCTCCCTGCACGAGCCAGGAGGGGAGGCTGGCAATGTGGTGACGGCCAAGGCCGAGGTTATCGAGTTGCTCGGATCGGAAATCTTCGCCCACCTGACCTGCGGCGCGCATGCGCTGGTTGCCCGCATGGCGGTTCCTGAACGGCCGATTTCCGCCGGCGAGACGATCCAGATCGATTTCAAGATGGCCAGGACACATGTTTTCGACAAAGGGTCGTCGCACACAATCGTTTAGCGATTTGGACGGGGCATCGGTGCCCGCCCTGAACTGCAGCTTGCTCAGTTATGTAATCGTTTCGTTGTTGGTTTATTGCAATTTAACCTGGAGGACTTTATGAGAAATAAGCTGTCAAAAACTCTGCTGGCGCTGTCTTCGCTGTGCATCTCTGTAGCCGCAGCGGCGCAATCTGCGGAGATTCGCGTGTTGCTGGCCAATCATCCATACGGGGACTTGCTCAAGCAGTCGATTCCCCAGTTCGAGAAATCGTCCGGCATCAAGGTCAATGTCGAAAGCCTGCAGGAAAGCCAGCTCACCCAAAAGCTGACGACCGAATTCGCCACCAAATCCTCCACGGTTGATGTCTTCATGACGCGGCCGCTGCAGGAAGGCAAGATGTTCTCCAGGAATGGCTGGTATGCGCCGCTGACCGGCTACGACTTCGCCGACTATCCCAAGAACATCATGAATGCCTCGTCCTTCGGCGGCAAACCCTACATCGTGCCGCTCGTCACCGAGTGGCAGGTTCTCTACTATCGCAAGGATCTATTGCAGCAAGCTGGCCTGAAGGTACCGGCCAATTTCGATGAGCTCGAAGCGGCGGCCAAGAAGCTGAATTCTGAAAGCGTCGCCGGCATCGCCTCTCGCGGCAAGGGGGCGGCCGCCGTAACGCAGTTGTCCAGCTATGTGTACAACTACGGCGGCAATTATCTCGACAAGGGCACCGCGGTCTTCAATTCGAAATCCGCGCTTGACGCCACGCGCTTTTACGGCAGGCTTCTGGGCAGCTACGGGCCGAAGGGCGTGACATCGATGTCATGGGAGAACATCATGCCGCTGTTCCAGGCGGGCAAGGTGGCGATGTGGACCGACGCGTCGGTGTTCTACGGCCAGATTGTCGATCCGTCCAAGACACAGATCCCGGTGGAAAATTTCGCCATTGCCAACTTTCCGGCCGGCCCCAAGACGAACTCTCCATTTATCGTCTCGTCGTGGGGCATCTCCGTTGCCAGCCAGTCGAAGAAGAAGGACATGGCCATCAAGTTCCTGAACTGGGCGTCGAGCAAGGAAATGGCAATCAAGGGCATGATGGGCAACATCACGATGGCGCGCTCTTCGGTCTGGGACGAACAGGTCGTCCGCAGCAAGATGAACCCCGGCCTGATCGCGACTCGCGCATTTGCCGCCAAGAACGGCACACCGGTCGACCGTCCGTACATGAGTGCCGTCGGCGAGGCGCGCGATCTGATCGGCGAAGTGATCATCGAGTCGATCAACACCAAGGGTACCTCGGCCAACCTCGAGAAAATGGCCAAGGACAAGGTCGATCGCGTGAACGAACTCCTGAAGGACTCTGGCGAATACGGCAAATAAGCGCCGTCATGGCTTGCTGACAGGCCTGCGAACCGGGCCATTCGCCACAACGGATGGCCCGGCGCCAACACGGACAAGATCGCTCACAGAAATATCGCGCGGAGCCCGCCCATGATCCAGTCAAGCTTTGCCGAACGGAATCTGCGGATATTGTTTCCGCTTCCGGCCATCATCTTCATCGCTGCGCTGATGGTGTTCCCCATTCTCTACACCCTGTACCTGAGCTTTAGCAACTGGAATCTCACCTCAGGAATGCCGGCAGAATTTGTCGGATTGCGCAGCTACCTGCGCATTTTTGCCGAACCGCGCTTTCTCCACGCGCTGGGCCGGACATTCACGTTCACCCTTTTTGCCGTAGCGATCGAGGTGTTTCTTGGCGTCGCCATTGCCATCATTCTCAACCGCGCCTTCGTTGGGAAGAGCGTGGCCAAGCTGCTGCTTCTGCTGCCGCTCGTTGCCACGCCGGTGGCGGTGGGCATTGTCTTCAATCTCTTTTACGATCCAACCATCGGGCTGCTCAATTTCGCTCTCGACGCGCTCGGTTTGCCCCAGGGGCGCTGGGTCTCAAGCGAGGGAACGGTCATGATGTCGCTGATCCTGGTCGACGTCTGGCAGTGGACGCCGATGATCACGCTCATCGTGCTTGCCGGCCTGGCTGGCCTTTCGGAAGAGCCGACTGAGGCCGCGCGCGTGGACGGGGCGAGCGAATGGCAGATGCTGCGCTATGTGACCATCCCCATGGTCATGCCGGTCATTCTGACAGCGACGATCCTGCGCCTGATCGATGCCCTCAAGACCTTTGACATCATTTTCGCGATGACCGGCGGCGGCCCCGGCTACGCTTCGGAAACGCTCAACATCATGGGCTTCAAGTACAGCTTCGAGTATTTCCGCATGGGTCAGGCGTCGGTCATCCTGGTGGTCCTGTTCCTGGTCGTCCTGTTGTGCAGCCTCGGCATCATGAAGTTGCGCACGGCGTCCGAACTCTGAGGAACCTCGATGAAGAACAAACTCCTATCGAGCATCCTTTTCTATCTGCTCGTGGCCGTCATTGCGCTTGTCGTGCTCTTCCCGTTCCTGTGGATGTTGTCCTCGTCCTTCAAGACACAGGTCGACATCATTGCCTGGCCGCCAAAGCTCTTCTTCGTGCCGACACTGCAGAATTACCGGAAAGTCTTCGAGGAACAGGATTTCCTGAAATATTTCATGAACTCGACGATCGTCGGCGCGGTGTCCGTCGGTCTGTCGCTTGTGCTCGGACTGCCAGCCGCTTATTCGATCTCACGCTACGCGCAAAACAAGCTTGCGGTATTCATCCTGCTTGCGCGCCTGATGCCCGGCATTTCCTTCCTGATGCCGTGGTACATCATCTTCTCGCGGCTCGGCCTGATGGACAGCTACGTGGCGCTGATCCTTTCGCACATGCTGATTGCGCTGCCGATCGTTGTCTGGATCATGTCGACCTATTTCAGCACGATTCCGCGCGAACTCGAGGAATCGGCAATGGTCGACGGCGCCACGCGCCAGTACGCGTTCCTTCGGATCATTCTGCCGCTCTGCGGCCCCGGCATCATCACCGCAACGACGCTGTCTTTCATCTTTTCCTGGAACAACTTCATGTTTTCCCAGGTGCTCAGCATGGAAAAGACGAGGACGCTACCGATCGCTGTCTATAACTTCATCTCCTATGCCGAAGTTGACTGGGGCGGCGTCATGGCCGCGGCCGTGGCGATCATGGCACCAGCGATCCTGCTGACAATGGTTTTCCAGAAGTACGTGGTCAAAGGACTGACGATGGGGGCGGTCAAGGGGTAGCGTCGCGGACTCGATCCGCAATCTGATGAGGTCCGGCATGACAGCGTCAGAAGCGCTGCATCTCGCCAGAGAGCAGGACGCGCCGGCCCCGGGTGACGGGTACCGTTTTCAACAACGCGCGTGCGACGCACCTCGCGTCGATCGACCGGTAGTTGTCCGGAATCAGCGGTGCGAGCCAGCGTGAGACATTCAGCGCCAGTCCCTCGCCGCTGCGGACCGGCTGACCGAGAGATTCCCGGTCGCCGGCGAGAAACGATGGCCGCGCGATCACGAGCGTTTCGAAACCGAGAGCCGCCAGGGCCTCTTCCATTTCGCCTTTGACCCGGCTGTAAAAAACGTTCGAGCGCGGGTTGGCACCCATGGCGCTGACCACGCCCAGCCTGCTGGCGCCGGCCGCTTTCGCGGCCTTGGCTACGGCGAGTACCGCGTCATAGTCCACCGCGCGGAACGCCTCCTGGCTGCCCGCCACTTTGATCGTGGTGCCCAGCGCGACAAAGGCCTCGTCCAGTTGCGGCAGAGCCGGCAAGGCCTTGAAATCGACTTGGTGCTGGATGAGTTTAGGATGCCGGACCGGCAATTCGCGGCGCCCGAGCGAATGGACCGCCGCCACCGAGCGATCGCGAAGGAGTCCCTGAAGGATTTCCCGGCCGACCAGGCCCGAAGCACCTGCGACCAAAACGGCACGATCGGCCCCCGTTGCTGCGGGGCCCGATCCAGCCGGTGCGGCGGAGGCTTGTCGTGGCGGCGTCAGTTTGGACAGATCCAATCCTTTGTGCGTCGGTGTGCTTGGCTTTGAGCACTCTCTGAAATTACGTAAGTTTCGTTTAGATACATAAAGATACCGAAGCTAACCGAGTCACCCAGCTGTCATCTTTCCTACCTCCGTGTTCTTTTTTTGCCACAGATGTTGAGTTTAGTCAACCAGAATCGAGTTACGGTCGAGCATGCCTAGGCGCTTGGTACTAATTTGAATTCTTTCATTTCTCGGATCTATTTCACGCTACTGGTAAATTCGGCAGTAGTAGAACCAAGCAGGGAATAGATAATTTGTAAATTGGGTAATGACCCTAGGTAGTGACCACATTGCCGAGTTTGAACGGAACCGTATGTCCCCCGACCCGAGGCCAGCCTCGGCTAAATCTGCGCGATCTCGCACCACCGGACAGTGGGCCAGGAAATCCGTTGCTACCTTTGTCTATGCCCGGCTCCATAACTTCGCGGCGATCTGCCGGCAATTGTCGGGCGACGAATTGACGGCATTCGTGAACGAGGCCCGGCGCATTCTTTCAGACCCGGTCATGAAGCTCGGCGGCGAAATCGCACAGCGCCGGCCAGACTCCATTCTCGCGGTCTTCTCCAACAAGCCGGATACCGCCAAACCGGACCACGCGCAGCGCGGGCTGCACGCAGCCATTCTCGCCGTGTACGAGGCAGTCCAGCTGGCCGTGCGTTTTGCCGGCCGGTCGCCGAACATGCCCATGCTGACGCTGGCGGTGGGCGTGAATCTCGGTCCCGCCGAGATCAGCGGGCGCGGCACCCGCACGAACGGGATGGTGCACGCAGTCGGCGAGGCGGTCGAGATCGCGCGGCTGCTGGAGGTGACCGCGAGCGACCTGCGCTGGAGCGTGGCGGCGTCCGCGCGCACACTTCGGGCCGCGGCGGGGCGGGCCGAAGCCGGCCGGATCGGCTCCGTCGGTCCACCAGACGACTCGTTCATAGACATTGTCGAGATCACCGGGCTGGTACCGCGCAAGGGCTCGAAAACGCCGCCGCAGATGTACCAGATGCTGCGTGACGCCATCGCGCTGAACGAGCAGGGGTTCGATCCACCACTGGATATGCCGATGGCCGGCCACAGCCACCCGGGCACGCCCGCAGCGACGCATTTCCTGATCGAGGGCTACCGTATCCTGCGTCAGATCGGGGCGGGCGGGATGGCCACGGTTTTTCTGGCCGAGACGAAGGACGGGGGCGCACCCCAGGTGCTGAAGATCATGCGGCTGGACAGCATTTCCGGCGACGACGGTCTGCAGCGCTTCATCCAGGAGTTCGCGCTGCTGGCGCAGGTGGATCATCCGAATGTGGCGCGCATCTTCCGGCAGGATTTTTCCGCGGGGCACGCCTACATCGCCATGGAATATTTTTCCGGTGGCGATTTGCGTGCGCGCTTGCGCGAACAGATCGATCTTCCGACAGCCATCTCATACCTCAAGCAGATCGCGGCCGGCCTTGCCGCCATTCATGCGGCCGGCATCGTTCATCGCGACCTCAAGCCGGACAACCTCATGCTGCGGCACGATGGCTCGCTCGCGCTGGCGGATTTCGGCATAGCCAAGCAGGTCTCGATGCTGATGATGGATACCAGCCATGGCGACGTGGTCGGTACGCCGTCCTATCTCAGCCCGGAACAGGCGCAGGGGCAGGTCGTCGATTCCCGCTGCGACCTGTACAGCCTGGGCGTGCTCGCCTTCGAAATGCTGACCGGCCGCAAGCCGTACGAGGCCGCCTCGACGCAGGCGATGCTCGAACTGCACATAAGCGGCCCGATGCCGGTGCTCGGCCCGCCGAATGAAATGCTGCAGCCCGTGCTCGATCGCTTGATGGCGAAAGACCGCGAGCAGCGCTACGCCTGCGCACAAGCCTTGATCGATGACTTGGCGCAACGAGGCTTCTGAATCATGCTATCGCTCGCACATCACGAACCGCTGCCCTTGATTGACGGCTATCGGGTGAGCCGCCTGATCGGTGAGGGACGTGTGGCACGGGTCTATCTAGCCGAGGACGAGCGGCGCGGCGGCAACGTTGCCCTGAAGGTACTCAAGGGCTCACACGCGCCAAACGAACTGGTCCGGCAGGGGTTTGCCGCGGAGTGCGCCATTTTGTCCTGCATCCGGCACGAGCACGTGGTGCGCGTCGTCGAGCACAGCGCGGGCGGCGATCCTGCGTACCTGGCGATGGAGTACCTGCCCGGGGGAACCCTTCGCGAGCGGATGCGCAGTGGCGTCGATGAAGACGCCGCGGTGTCGCTGCTGCGGCAAGCTGCCGGCGGCTTGGCCGCGGCGCATCGCCGCGCGATCGTGCACCGGGATGTCAAACCGGAGAACTTCCTGATGGGCGCATCCGCCGTGCTGGTCCTCACCGATTTCGGCGTCGCGGCCGCGCGGGGGAATGCCGGGTCGCGCGTTGCGCCAGGCAAGCTGGTGGGCACGCCGTCCTATGCCGCGCCGGAGCAGGCGCAAGGCGAGCTGCCCACCGCAGCTGCCGACGTTTACAGCCTCGGGGTGATGTTCTATGAAATGTTGTGTGGGCGGCGCCCATTCAACGGCCCAACCGCGCTGGAAGTCCTGTCGCAGCACCTCGTTGCGCCAGTGCCGCCTGTGCCCGCCGAGTTCGCGCACTACCAGCCGCTGATTGGCCGCATGCTCGACAAGAGGCCGAAGTACCGGCTTCCCGATGCCGATGCGGTATTGCAGGAAATCCGGCGATTGGCGCCCGCCGAAATCAGCATGACTTCATAACAAGTTTCAGGAAAGCATACAAATCGTGCCGCGGTATTTTGTCGATGTGATTGGATTCAACCCGACCGAACGTTCCATGCTGACGAGCATTTTCGCGTTGGCGGCAAGACGCGATCCGGGCTTTGCGCAATACGACCCCGTTTCTGCCCGTGCACCCGACCTCTATCTGGTCGACATGGACGACGCAGCGGCCTTCGGTGAGTACCGCGTCCTGAACCGGCGCGAGTCGCTGCCGGCCGTGCTGGTGGCGTCGCCCGGACGGGCGGCCGATGACGCCACGATCGAGCGCCCGCTGCAGTGGGCTCGCCTGCTTCAGGCGCTGGAAGATGCGCTGGGCGACCGCGAGCAAACGGCACCGGCGCCCCTCGAGACTCGGGCACACGACCATGGCGGGGACGGCGCCTCGCCCTACCACAACAGCAACACGACGCCCATTCATACGCCGCGGCCGAATTCCGGGCTCAATGATTCCGACATCAAGCGGGCGCTCGGCGACACCGTGCTGGTGGTCGACGACAACGCCACCGTGCGCGCGTTCATGCAGGCCAAGCTGGCCCCGTTCAAGTTCGAGATCGACTTCGCCGAGACCGGCGAGCAGGCGGTGGGGCTGACCGGCAGCCGGGAATACGCCTGTGTCTTCCTGGACGTGGTGATGCCCGGCATCGACGGCTACCAGGTGTGCAAGCTGATCAAGGCCAACAAGCAGGCGATCAAGAAAACCGCGGTGGTGATGCTTACCAGCCGCAGCTCGCCTTTCGACAAGTTGCGCGGATCGCTTGCCGGGTGCGACGAATACCTCACCAAGCCGCTCGACGAGGACCGCTTGCTCGAGGTCATCGCGAAATTCCTGCCCAGCAGCCGCAAGCGCATGGGCCACCGTTCCAAGCACAGGTGAAACATGACGAAATCGATTCTGGTGGTCGACGACACGCGCTCGATGCGAAAAATGGTCGCGGCGGTGCTGGAAACGGCCGGCTACAAGGTCGAGGAAGCGGCTGACGGCGTGGAAGCGCTGGAACTCGCGCGGCGGCATGTCTACGACCTCGTGGTCACGGACCAGAACATGCCGCGCATGGATGGCATCAGCCTGATTCGCGAGCTGCGCTGCCTGGCAGCGTACGACCCGGTGGCGCTGCTGGTGCTCTCGACCGAGGTCAACCCCGAGCTGAAGCAGAAGGGCCGCGAGGCGGGAGCGACCGGCTGGATGGCCAAGCCGTTCGACCCGCAACGCATGCTCGACATCGTGCAGACGTTCATCTAGGAAACGCGGCATCCACATGAAGCAAGGCTCCCCCGCATTCGGCGATGGCGGTGCGTTCCGCGCCATCTTTTTCGAGGAAGCCCAGGAACACCTGGCCGGAACCGAAGAGATCCTGCTGCGCCTCGATACCGACGCGCCGAATCCCGATGACCTGAACGCCATCTTCCGCGCCGTGCATTCGATCAAGGGCAGCGCGGCGATGCTCGGATTCAACGAGATCGCGGCGCTGACGCATGTGCTCGAGAACCTGCTCGACCTGCTGCGCAAGGGCGAACGCGCGATCGCGCGGGCCGACGTCGACGCCATGCTGGAGGCCGGCGACATCGTCAAGTCGCAGGTGGCGCACCACCTCGGTCTGGTCGGCGAGGCGCCGGACGGGTCGGCGGCGCAGGCGTTCTTGCGCGAGCGCGTGGCATTCGCGGGCGCCGCAGTCGCCCCCGCCGGGCCGGCGAGCCGGTCCTTCAGCGTCCGGCTGGGGCCTCTTGCCGGCCCGATCGACGCGGCGGAGCTCGACATGATGCTGGCCGGGCTCGCCGATATGGGGTCGCTGTGCAACCAGGCCGTCGACAACAACACCGGCGGGTTGGTGTGCTTCGACCTGACGCTCGAAGGCACCGAGTTCGACTTGCGCAGCGTGCTGTCCCTGGTCGTGCCACCGGAGCAGATCGATGTGCAGGTTGCGCATCAGGCAGCGCCAGCGGCAATCGCGCCGGCCGCAGAGGCGCCCTTCATCACCGCGTGTCCCCCGGTCGCCGCCGATGCGGATGAACTGTTCGTCGATCCCGCAGAGTTCAAGCGGGGCAGGCAAACTCGCCCGGCCGCTGAAACCCCGTCTGCTGCGCTGGACGCCGACGGAGCAATCCAGGCGCCGATCGCGCCAATTGCGCCGGTGGCACCAATACCGCCGGTGGTGACGCGGCACGGCGCGGACGCGCCGGCCGGCGCGCGGCACTCCATTCGCGTCGCCACGGAAAAGATCGACCTGTTGGTGAATCTGGTCGGTGAACTCGTGATCACCGAGTCGATGCTGTCGCGCCAGGGAGCGGCCCAGGAACAGCATGCCGGGCATGCGGGCCACTCGGGTCTGGCGGACCTGGCAAGGCATACGCGCAACCTGCAGCAAGCGGTTCTCGCGATCCGGATGGTGCCGATCTCCGATGTGTTCGCGCGGTTCCCGCGGCTGGTGCGCGAGCTGTCCGACCGGCTGGGCAAGCAAGTGGAATTGACCACATCAGGAGAAACGACCGAGCTCGACCGCGGGCTGATCGAGAAAATCTCCGATCCGATTACGCACCTGATTCGCAACTGCGTGGACCACGGGCTGGAAGCTCCCGAAGTCCGGGTCGCCGCGGGGAAACAGCCGACGGGTACCGTCAAGCTGGCCGCCAGCCAGCGCGGCGGCAAGGTGGTGATCGAAGTGTCCGATGATGGGCGAGGCCTGGATCGTGAATTGATCCTGGCGCGTGCAGCGCAGCGCGGCCGCGTGCTGCCGCCGGATGCCTCCGACGCCGAGGTTTGGCAACTGCTCTTCGAGGCCGGCTTTTCCACTGCGGAACAGGTGACCGACGTCTCCGGGCGCGGCGTCGGCATGGATGTGGTTCGGCGCAACATGCACTCTCTGGGAGGTACCGTCGAGATCGCTTCGCGCAAGGGCCAGGGCGCCAAAGTGACGATGACGGTGCCGCTGACGCTGGCGATCGTCGAGGCGATGACGGTTTCGCTAGGCGGGCAGATCTATGTGCTGCCGCTGGCCGCGGTCGTGGAATCGCGCAGCATCGAACCCGCCGATCTGCACGTCCTGCCGGGCCAGGGCGAAACGCTTTCGGTGCGCGGCGCTTATCTGCCCGTGCTGCGGCTGGCAACACTTTTTCCGCCCCAAGAGCCAGCGGCCGATGCTGACCGCATCGCGGTGATCGTCGAGGCTGAGGGGCGCACCGTCGCCGTCCTGGTAGATGCGCTGGTGGGGCAGCAGCAGGTGGTAGTCAAGAGCCTGGAAACCAATTTCCGCAAGGTGCCCGGTGCATCGGGAGCGACCATCATGAGCGACGGCTCGGTAGCGCTCATCCTCGACGCGACTTATCTGACAGGCGTATGCGGGGCAGGCACGCGAAAGCTGCCCACCCCGATCCAGGAACAACAAACAAATGACTGACGGTCATTCTGAAAAATGCTAGCCGCATCCATCCGCCATCTACCTGCCGAACTTCCGGTGCTCCGACTGGGCCTGGCGGGGTTTACCGCGGCAGAGCAGTCGTTGCTTGGTGCCGCCCTCACGGCGCGGGCCTCGCACGGCCACATCAACTGGCAGTTGGCGGCGCTGGGCGAAGCGGATGCCTGGTGCGTCAATGGGTCGCGGGTGCAGCATCTGGCCGACGGCGTGCTGCGGATCTTGCCGGGCCTGCCCTCGGGACGCTCGATCCGCATTCACCCCGATGAAATCGACTGGCCGATCGCGTTCTCCACGCCCTTCGGTTCGCCCGAGTTCGAACCTGCCTTCGCATTCGAGGCCGACTCCCTCGAGAGCATCGAGTCAGTGCTGATACAGCTCGAGGGCTGGTTGCGGCCGCTGATGGTGCAGTTCTACCTGGCGTCGCAGATCGTGGACGAGCAGCTCGATCTGCGATCCGGCGTCTTTCATGTCAGCGTCCACGGAAAACTGTATGCGATGGTCAGCCAGCGCAGTGGCGTCGGCGTCTGGCCGATCGCGAATCCGGCCGACCTCGGGCACGCGGTATGGAGCCATCGACCGGACGCGGCGGGTGACATCCCCAGCTCTTTTGTGCGCACCGACTATTCGCAGCTGATGTGGCAATACGCCACGCGAACGACCCGCGACTGCCTGCCGCCGCACTACCGCACCAAGCTGCTTTACCTGCGACGTCCGCCGCGTGTGCCGATGCGGCTGCTCAATGACCCGAGCCTGCTGCTGGTGCGCGAACTGGGGTATATGCCCGGAACTTTCAGCGACCTGGCGCAGCGAACCGGAATCGCCGGTGCGCAATTGACGCGTCATCTCGGGGCGCTTTACATGGTGGGCTCGATCACGGCCGACCCGAAACGCGCCCCGGCGCCGAAGGCCGTGGCCGAAGGCGCGGATTGGCACTCGTCATTTCCTTCGGGTGCCAGCGTCCAGTCGGAATGCGGCGCCGAGATGACCGTCAAGCTGACCATAGGCGGCGCGAAAGCGCAGCGAAGAGCCTGAATTGAACGGAGGATCGATGAAAGAACAGACACGGCAACCGGAACTCGACGCGAAGCCGGCGGACGCCGAGACGCGCGAGTTTCTGACGTTCTGCCTGGGCGCGGAAAGCTACGGCATTCCGATCCTGAAGGTGCAGGAAATCCGCGGCTACGAAAAACCAACGGCGATCGCCAACGCACCGGCCTTCATCAAAGGGGTGATCAACCTGCGCGGGGTGATCGTGCCGATCCTGGACCTGCGCATCAAGTTTCAGCTCGGCGACGTGCGCTATGACGAGTTCACGGTCGCGATCATCCTGAACGTGGCGGGACGGGTGCTGGGCGTGGTGGTCGATGCGGTGTCGGATGTCGTAGCCATGGCGGGCGAATCCATCCGGCCGGCGCCGGAATTCGCCACCTCCATTTTCGATACGCGATACATCACGGGACTGGGCACGGTGGACGGGCGGATGCTGATCCTGCTGGACATCGAAAAGCTCGTCACAGGGGCCGACATGGCGCTGGTCGACGACGCAGTCATCGAATATTGAATCACCGCTTCTCAAGGAAAAGACATGTTCGACAAGATGAGCCTCTCGAGTCCGTTGACGCTGGCGGACCGCATGAGTGTTTCGAGCCGGCTGACGATGGCTTTCGGCATGATGATTTTCATGTTGATGGTCGGATCGGCCATGGGCCTGAGCGGCCTGGACGGAATGCAGCAGAAGATCGATACGTTCACCAACAACCGAACGCCTTCGCTGATGCTGGCGGGCCGCTGGGAAGGAGCGGTGCTGCAGACGGCGCGGCGCATGCGCAACGTGCTGATCCTGTCCGAGCCCGAGCAGGTCAAGTCGGAGCTGGCGGCCATTCGCGCCGGGCAGCAGGCCCGTGCCGGGATCGTCCAGGACGTGAGCAAGCTGATTTCGAGCGACAGCGCACGCGCTTCGCTGCAGAACATCGTCAAGGCGGACGAGGGTTACAGCGGTCCCGAAAACGAATTTCTCAGGCTCGCGGGCGCCGGCAACTTCGACGAGGCCCGCAAGGAGCTGCTGGAAAAGGTGGCTCCCGCCGAGGCTGTCTATATCGATGCGATCGGCAAGTTCGCCGTTTCGCTGGCCGAGGAAGCCAAGGAATCGTCGCGCGAATCGGCCGCCAGTTACGAGGCGAGCAGAAGCCGCATGCTGGTGCTCTCGCTGCTGGCCATCTTGCTCGCAGCCGTGGTCGCATTCCTCTTTTCCCGCCGGCTGCGGATCCAGCTGGGCGGAGAACCGTCTTACGCGGCTCGCCTGGCCAGCAGTATCGCCAACGGGGATTTGACGGTGCACGTCAAAGTCAAGGACGGCGATCAGCAAAGCCTGCTGCACGGGATGGGCGAGATGGCCACGAGCCTGCGCCAACTGGTGGGTGAAGTCGCGAGCGGCGCGCGCGTGGTGGCCGATACCAGCGAGCAGATCGCGCAGGGCAACGTGGACCTTTCGCAGCGCACCGAGGAGCAGGCCTGCACGCTGGAAGAGACCGCCAGCTCGATGGAGGAGCTGACCAGCACCGTGATGCAGAACGCCGAGAGTGCCAAGCAGGCCAACCAGCTCGCGCACGGAGCTTCCGAAGTGGCGCGCAAGGGCGGCGTAGTGGTCGGGCAGGTGGTCAGCACCATGACCGCCATTTCCGATTCGTCCAGGAAGATCGCCGACATCATCGCGGTGATCGACAGCATCGCCTTCCAGACCAACATCCTGGCGCTCAACGCGGCGGTGGAAGCCGCGCGGGCGGGCGAGCAGGGGCGCGGTTTCGCCGTGGTGGCCGCCGAGGTGAGAAACCTGGCGCAACGCAGCGCGGCGGCGGCCAAGGAGATCAAGGCCCTGATCAGCGACTCCGTGGACAAGGTCGATGCCGGCACCCGGCTGGTCGATGCCGCGGGCAAGACGATGGATGAGATCGTCGGCTCGGTCAAGGGAGTGACCGACCTGATCGCCGAGATTGCTGCGGCCAGCCAGGAGCAAAGCACCGGCATCGAGCAGGTCAACATGGCCGTGACGCAGATGGAGCAGGTCGTACAGCAGAACGCCTCGCTGGTCGAGCAGGCCACCGCTGCGACCGAATCCATGAAGGAGCAGGCCCGTTCGCTGATGCAGACCGTGTCGCGCTTCAAGCTGGGGGACGAACAGCGAATGGTCTACGACAACGTGCGTAGCAGTGAGCCGCGGCCCGCATCCCGCATGGCCGCCCAGCGCTCGCCGAGATCCCGGAGCGAGCGGCCGACGCCGTTGCGAGGCGCCACCGTTACGGCCTTGCGAGCGCCACAGGCGTCCAGCCAGGGGAATGGTGAGTGGCAGGAGTTCTAGGGCCCGCGGAGCCGGACTTCGTTCTTACCGACCGCGACTTCGCTCGCGTGCGGCGGCTGATTTACGACTATGCGGGCATCAAGCTCAGCGACCACAAGCGCAACATGGTCTACAACCGGCTGGTGCGCCGCCTGCGCTCGCACGGCGAGGTGGCGTTCGCGCCCTATCTTGACCTGGTGCAGTCGGAGGGATCGCCCGAGCGCGAAGCATTCGTGAACGCGTTGACAACCAACCTCACGTCGTTCTTCCGCGAACCCCATCATTTCGAACTGCTGGCTGCACGGGCCAGCGAACGCGCCAGGGCCGCATCGAAGCCCATGCGCGTCTGGAGCAGCGGCTGCTCGACCGGCGAGGAGCCCTGGTCGATCGCCATGGTGATGCGCGAAGCGGGCTGCGCCGCCGACATCCTGGCCACCGACATCGATTCCGAAGTGCTGCGCGTCGCGCAGGCCGGCGTGTACCGGGCCGAGCGCATCGAAAGCATGAGGCAAGAGCGCGTGCGCCAGCACTTCCTGCGCGGCGTGGGCGCCAACGAGGGACTGGTCAGTGTGCGGCCGCAGCTGCGCTCGATGGTCAGGTTCGCCCAACTCAACCTGCAGGCGCCGGCGTGGCCGGTACACGAATCGTTCGATGCGATCTTCTGCCGCAACGTCGTGATCTATTTCGATCGCGAAGTGCAGCTGCGCCTGGCGGCGCGGTTCGCTGCGTTGCTCGCGCCGGGCGGCCTGCTGGTGATCGGCCATTCGGAAAGCTTTCCTGCGTCGCATCCGGCGTTCCGCTCGTGCGGCCGCACCGCTTACGAGCTGCGTGCAGCCTGACCAGGACGCCCATGCACCCAGGCACCCCGATCCGCTATTTCGACCGCGACTTCAAACTGGAAGCGGTCAAGATCCTGCCCGGGCAGTACCACGCGGCGAGCGGACCGGTGGGCATGAGCACGGTGCTCGGTTCCTGCATATCGACCTGCTTGTGGGATCCGGCCCTGCGCATCGGGGGCATGAACCACTTCATGCTGCCGGGCGACAACGGCACCGCGACTTCGCCTGTCACGAAGTCGGCGCGGTTCGGCGTGTACGCGATGGAGCTGGTGATCAACGACATGCTCAAGCTCGGGGCCGAGCGGCGCCGGCTGGTGGCCAAGGTGTTCGGCGGCGGCCGGCTGCTGCGGGGCTTCGGCACGCTCGACGTGGGCGGCAGGAACTGCGCTTTCGTCCTGGAATTCCTCAAGACCGAAGGCATTCCGGTGCTGGCGCAGGACCTGCTGGACAACTACCCGCGCAAGGTGCATTTCTCACCCGAGAGCGGCAAGGTCCTGCTGAAAAAACTGGACCGCATGCGCGACCACACGGTGGAACGGCAGGAGCTGGAATACCTCAGGTCGCTGGGCAGCGATCCGGGCGCCGGTGCGATCGAAATTTTCGCCAAACCCAAATGATCAAGGTCCTCATCATCGACGACTCCGCCGTGATGCGGGCCTTCCTCAGCGGCGTGGTGAAGGCGCAGCCGGACATGAGCGTCGTTGCGACCGCCGCCGATCCGGTGGTGGCGATCGAACAGATCCGCCTGAAGGCGCCCGACGTGATCACGCTCGACGTCGAGATGCCGCGCATGAACGGCATCGAGTTCCTGCGCAAGCTGATGGTCATGCGGCCGCTGCCGGTGGTCATGATCTCTTCGCGCACCCGGCAGGGAGCCGACGTCACGATGCAGGCGTTGGAGCTGGGCGCCGTCGACTTCGTCCAAAAGCCGGCGGATCTCAGCCAGTTCGAAGCCAGTGCGGCCGAAATCGTGGACAAGATCCGGGCGGCCAACTCGGCCAAGGTGGGCCAGCGTCGCCCGCGCATAACAGTTCCGCCCGCCGCGTCGGTGCGGCGCGCTCCCGGGCCGCCGGCGGTGGACCGCGTGATCGCGATCGGCGCCTCCACCGGTGGAGTGGAAGCGCTGCGTGTCGTGCTGGCGGAGCTGCCGGCCGGGATACCGCCGGTGTTGATCGCGCAGCACATGCCGGCGGGATACACGGAGCTGTTTGCCCGGCGCCTGGATACGATTTGCCGCATCGACGTGAAAGAGGCGCAGGACGGTGAGTCCGCGTTCAACGGGGTGGCGTATGTCGCGCCGGGCGGCCGGCATTTGTCGCTGGTGCGCGGCTCATGCGGTTATTCACTACGGGTGACGGATGACCCGCCCGTCAACCGGCATCGCCCGTCGGTGGACCGGCTGTTTCGAAGCGTCGCGCAAGTCGCGCTCGGGCGGGCCATCGGCGTGATGCTGACCGGCATGGGCGCCGATGGCGCAGAGGCCATGCTCGATCTGAGCAACGCGGGCGCCTACACGATTGCCCAGGACGAACCCAGTTGCGTGGTGTTTGGCATGCCGAGGCAAGCCATTTCGGTTGGCGCCGTGCGTGAAATCATGCCGCTCGGCCAGATTGCCCGGCGGCTGATCGAGCTATCGGGAGCTTGACCCGAACGTCCTGGCCGCGTGTCCCGCTCCGCGCGGGCCGAACCCACCGCCGCCGGTGCGGTTGGAGCGTCCGCCGCCATTGCCGCGGCGTCCGCGCCCGCCCATGCTGTCGACGCTGGTGCGCAGCGGATCCGGTTGGCCGTCGGTATGCCTTACAGGGGCGTCGCGTTGCACGAAGGGGCTGGAAATATTGTGCGCGCCGTCGCGCGGCTGGTCGTCCAGGTCACGGCGCGGCTGGTTGCCGTTTTGGCGTGGCGGCTGATTGCCATTTCGCGGTTGCGCAGGCCCCGTGCCTCGCGCAGGCCTGGGCGGTTGCGCGCGCTGGCCCTGCGGCGCAGGCGCGCCGTTGCGCACGCCATTGCCGGAACCGCTGCGCGATCCACGTGCGCCGTCCGCACCCTTGTTGTCGCGGATGCGCTGCATCATTTCGCTGCGCGCCGCCTTGGCAGCGGCGGCCATGACTTCGCGGCTGGGCGGCTTGCCCAGGCCGCCCCAGATCGTCTGGCGGCCCATTGCGATCGGCTCGGCGCGCTCGCCGGGCTCGGGCGCGAAGCCCTCGATCACTTGAGCGGGAATCTGGCGCTTGGTGAAGCGCTCGATTTCCTGCATGAAGCCTTCCTCGTCCAGGCACACCAGGCTGACGGCAGCGCCGTCGTTGCCGGCCCGGCCGGTGCGCCCGATGCGGTGCACGTAGTCTTCCGGCACGTTCGGGATTTCGTAGTTCACCACGTGCGGCAAGTCGTCGATGTCGATGCCGCGCGCGGCGATGTCGGTCGCCACCAGGGCACGGATGTCTCCGCTCTTGAAACCGGACAGCGCCTGGGTGCGCGCTGTCTGGCTCTTGTTGCCATGCAGCGCCATTGCATTGATGCCGTTCTTGCAAAGGAATTCAGCGACGTTGTTGGCGCCGAACTTGATGCGGGTGAATACCAACACCTGGCTCCAGTTGTGTTCCTGGATGATGTGGGCCAGCAACTGCTTTTTCTTGCTGCGGCTGACGGGGTGGGTCACTTGGGTGATGCGCTGCACCGTGGTGTTGCGCGGGGTGACCTGGATGCTCTGCGGGTTGCGCAGCAGGCCGTTGGCCAGGTCGCGGATCTCGTCGCTGAACGTGGCGGAGAACAGCAGGCTCTGCTTTTCCTTGGGCACCAGCGCGAGGATCTTCTTCACGTCGGGCAGGAAGCCCATGTCCAGCATGCGGTCGGCTTCGTCGAGCACCAGGATCTCGACGGTGGACAGGTCCAGATTGCCCTGCTGCTGCAGGTCGAGCAGGCGTCCCGGGGTGGCCACCAGGATGTCCACGCCACCCTTGATGCGGTCGATCTGCGGGTTCATGCCCACGCCGCCGAAGATGACGGTGGAGCTGAGCGGCA
>DATNCB010000671.1:0-1816 GCA_035571715.1 Ramlibacter sp. | reverse complement strand
CTGGTGCGGCGAAGAAGCGGTCATGAATTGCGCCGCAGTGTAAACCGGCCCTCCGCGTTAAGCTCGCAGGCCAAGGAGATCGCGCATGCAATATCGTCAGCTCGGCAAGAGCAACCTGAAGGTTTCGGCGCTGTGCCTGGGCACCATGATGTTCGGCGACCAGACTGGCCGCGACGAGGCGCAGGCGATCGTCGGCGATGCCCGCGAGCAGGGCGTCAATTACATCGATACCGCCGACGTGTACACCAATGGCGCAGCCGAATCGATGGTGGGCGAGCTGCTGAAAGACCAGCGCAACGACTGGGTGCTGGCGACCAAATTGGGCAACCGGATGTCGGAGCGCGTCAACGAGGGCCACTACTCGCGCAGCTGGATGCTGCGCGAAGTGGAGGCGAGCCTGCAGCGCCTGCAAACCGACCGCGTGGACATCCTCTACATGCACCGCGATTTCAACGGCATGGACCTGGAGGAGCCGCTGCGGGCCCTGGATGCGATGCTGCGGGCCGGCAAAATCCGTTACTGGGGCGTGTCCAACTTCCGCGGCTGGCGCATCGCGGAAGCCGTGCAGGTGGCGAACCAGCTGGGCATGCCGGGTCCGGTCGTGTGCCAGCCGTACTACAACCTGCTCAACCGAATGCCCGAAGTCGAGATCCTGCCGGCGTGCGAGCACTACGGCATCGGCGTGACCTCGTACAGCCCGATCGCGCGGGGCGTGCTCACGGGCAAGTACCGTCCGGGCCAGCCGCCCGCCGAAGGGACGCGCGCCGGCCGAGGCGACCAGCGCATCGTGGAAACGGAACTGCGCGAAGAGTCGCTGCGAATCGCCCAGCAACTCGAGCTGCACGCGAAAGCGAAAGGCGTCGCGCTGGCGCAGTTCGCCACGGCCTGGGTGCTGGCGCACCGGGCCGTGAGTTCGGTCATCGCCGGGCCGCGCACGCTGCGGCAATGGCAGGACTATTTGCCCGCGCTGGAGTATGCCGTTACCGCAGAGGACGAGGCGCTGGTCGATTCGTTCGTCCGGCCCGGCCATCCTTCCACGCCGGGCTACACCGATCCGGCTTATCCGCTGAACGCACGTGTTCGCGGTCCGGTCCCGCAGTAATCGAAAGCGTTGAGTACGGCGCGTGGTCGCGCTCCTGCGCGACTTGTCAAACTGCTGCCCGGCAGTGTGCGTCCTTGTCCTACAGCGGGGCTGTCAACCCTCGGCGACGCTTGCCGTTGGGTAAGCAGAGATTCGTTATCTCGAAGCTCAACCATCTCTTGGGAGACATGTATGTTCAAGAAGATTATTCTCGCCAGCCTCATTGCCAGCTCGTTCGCCAGCGTGCCGCTGACTTCGTACGCAGAGCGCACCATCATCATCAGGGAAGCCCCGCCGCCGCCACGCGAGGAAGTCATGCCAGGGCCGCGCCGCGGCCATGTCTGGGCACCGGGCCACTGGGCCTGGCGCGACGGCCGCCACGTGTGGGTCTCCGGCCACTGGCTGCGTGAGCGCCGCGGCCATCGCTGGGTCGCCGATAACTGGGCCGAGCGAAACGGCCGCTGGGCCTATAACGCCGGCCATTGGGAACGCGGCGGAGGCGATCGTGACCGCGACGGCGTGCCGAACCGCTTCGACCGGGCACCCAACGATCCGACTCGCCGCTAGTCGCTCAGCGTTTCAGGCCAGGCCCAGCGCGTCGAATACGCGCAGGGCCGCGTAGGCATCGTTGGCGGCGTAAATCAGCTGCGCCTCGGTCAGGCGCGGGTTGGCCCAGTTCGAAGTGGTCGCCTTGCGCGACTTGATGAAGCGCCGGTTGAAGAGGACAGCCACCGC
>DATNCB010000670.1:0-5684 GCA_035571715.1 Ramlibacter sp. | reverse complement strand
GGGAAGTCATTACTATCCGCACATGCAGCAACTCCTGATGATCGAAGACGATGCCCGGCTGGCGCAGATGGTGGGCGAGTATCTGGAACGTTCCGGCTTCGGCGTAACGCACGCCATCGACGCCAAGGCCGGACTGGCCCTGCTGCAGGACCCCCCGATAGGGGCGGCGCCCGAACTGGTGATCCTGGACCTGATGCTGCCGGACATGGACGGTCTGGAAGTGTGCCGCCGCGTGCGCGCCCTGCCGGGCGAAGCCGGCCAGGTGCCGGTGCTGATGCTCACCGCCAAAGGCGACCCGATGGACCGCATCGTCGGCCTCGAACTGGGCGCCGACGACTACCTGCCCAAGCCGTTCGAGCCGCGCGAGCTGCTGGCGCGCATCCGCGCCATCCTGCGCCGGCGCGTCGAAGGCACGCAGCCGGCCGCCAAGCTGCTGCGGTTCGGTGCACTGGAGATCGATCGCGATGCGCGCACGGTCACCGTGGGCGGCCGGCCGTGCGAGCTCACCTCCTACCAGTTCGACCTGCTGATCACGCTCGCGGAGCGGGCCGGCCGCGTGCTCACGCGCGACCAGATCATGGAAGCCGTGCGCGGGCGCGAGCTCGAAGCCTTCGACCGCTCGATCGACGTGCACATGGGACGCATCCGCGCCGCGATCGAGGCCGATCCCAAGAACCCGAAGCGCATCCTCACCGTCCGCGGCGTGGGCTACGTGTTCGCCAAACAGCAGGACTAGGGCTTTGCCATGACGCCCTGGCACGGCCGTTTCCGCGTTCCGCTTTACCTGCGCCTCTGGCTGGCCGTGGTCGTGGCGGTGGCGCTGCTCACAATCGCTTTCGGCTGGCTGTGGCGCATCAATGCCGAGCAAGCGCCGCCGCGCGAGGTGATCATCCGCAATCTGGGCGGCGAAGTGCTGGGCCAGGTCAGGACGCGCCCGACCCGCGAACCGGGCCAGGGAACCGAATTCCAGGTGACGATGAAAGACGGCAGCGTCCAGATCGTGCAGTTTCCGCCGCGGCCGCGCCGGCCAGGCGAAGGCCCTCTCGGCGGACCCTGGTGGGGGCGCGGGCCCGGGGGCTTGCTGTGGATATTGGGGATCGTGGCACTGGCGGTGGCCGTCGGCACCTATCCGATCATCCGCCGCCTGACCCAGCGGCTGGACGACTTGCGCAAGGGCGTGGAACGCTGGGGCGAAGGCGACCTGTCGGTGCGCATCAAGGAATCGGGCTCGGACGAACTGGCGTTCCTGGCGCAGCGGTTCAATCATGCCGCCGAGCGCATCGAAAGCCTGATCGAGTCGCACAAATCGCTGCTGGCCAATGCGTCGCACGAACTGCGCTCGCCGCTGGCGCGAATCCGCATGGGGCTGGAGCTCATGGAGCCCGAGGGGTCGGCCGCATTCCGGCAGGAGATCCAGCAAAACATTGCCGAGCTGGACCAGCTGGTCGACGAGATCCTGCTGGCCAGCCGCCTGGACGCGCGGGAAAGCGATATCGGCACGGTGGAGCTGGTCGACCTCACGGGTCTGACGGCTGAAGAATGCGCCCGCGCCGGCGCCGAGCTGGTGCCCAGCGAGCACGGCCAGGCCTTGATGGTGCAGGGCGTGGTCAAGCTGTTGCGACGCGCCATCCGCAACCTGCTGGAGAACGCCCGGCGCTACAGCAGCGGTCCGGTCAAGGTGGAACTCACGCGCGAAGGCGACTATGCGGTGGTGCGTGTGCGCGACCGCGGACCGGGCGTTCCACCCGCCGAGCGCGAGCGCATCTTCGAGCCGTTCTATCGCCTGTCGGGGGCCAGCGAGCGGCATGGCGGAGTCGGCCTGGGCCTTGCGCTGGTCCGCTCGATCACTCAGCGGCATCATGGCCAGGTGAAGTGCGAAGAGCAGGCGGGCGGCGGTGCCTGCTTCGCGCTACGCATCCCCAGTCACCAGATGTAATGCCGGGTAAAAAAGACTTGAAACGCTCGTCAGGCGAATTGGAAGCGCCCAAGATTGCCCACTGAAGAGCAGCCGTCCTTGAATGGCGTACTCCATTTGGGGGATGTGCAAACAGCCGGCGGCCACTAAACTGATTCCACGGTGACACTTGAGGGTTCACCCAGCGCGCAGTACGGATTGAGTCTCCCAACGACGTCCTTCCAAGGACTTTACACAGCCACCGCAGGGTGGCTGTTTTTTTGGACGTGCGGCCTCAGGCCGGGAAGGCGTGCAGCGCCTCGCCTTGCGCGCCCGGCTGAGCTGGCGTGCGCGCGACGTTCATCAGCCACGAGACCATCGCGAAGTAGCCCACCAGCATCGTGAGTTCGACCACGCCCTGGTCGCCGAAAGCCGCCTGCGCGATTTCGTAAGTGGGGTCGCTGACGCCGTGGGTGGCGAGCAGCTCGGAGGTGAAATCGAACGCGGCCTCCTCGTCGCGGGCCATGTCCCGCGGCCGCGCCCCGGCGCGCAATGCATCGATCGTCCCGGCGGACAAACCCGCCTTCGCCGCGAGCGGCGCATGCATCAGCCACTCGAACTGGTTCGTGAGGTGGCGCGCGACGGCGCAGGTTGCGAGTTCGCGGATACGCGGATCGAGCACGTTGTCAAAGCGCAGGTACTCGCCGACCTTGGCCACACGATCCAGCAGTTCGGGGCTGCGCAGCAGCGGCAGGAACGGGCCGTAGACGCCCTTTCGCGGGCCGGCGATGAGGGCGTCGGCGGCCGCCCGCTGCTCGCGCGTCATCGCCTCGCGCGCCGGCATGGGCAGGCGTTCGCGCGAGCCTTGTGCGAAACCCTGGCGGGCGGAAACATCAGCGGGCATGGGACATCTCCTTGGCGGCGGTGATCGACGGACGTCTTGCGCGCCACAGCCAAACGGCGGCCGCGAACAAGCTCGCGGCCGCCGTTTGCAGCGCGATGTCCAATCCGGATTCGGCGAAGCGCGGCATGTGCAAAAGCAGCGACGACGCGATCGGCCCGGCGATCTGGCCGAGCGCGAAAGCCGCGGTCATGCGCGCGACCAGCGGCGTCGCGTCGCCGGTGGCGCGCTCACGGATCTCCTGCACGCCGGCCAGCGTGACGATCATGAACGTGCCGCCCACCATCAATGCGGAAAGGGCGACCGCCATGGCGCTGCGCCACACGCTGGGCAGCAGCACGCCCACGCCCATCACCACGTTGGACACGGCCCAGACCTGCAGCCGTGCGGCACGGCGCATGGCCCAGGCCGCGACGAAGGTGGAGGCCGCGGCCGTGAGGCCGAACAGCGGCCACGCCAAGCCGAAGATGCGCGGGTCGGGCACCAGCGAGCGCGCCAGAACCGGCAGGAACGTCGCCGGCAGGATGTAGCCGAAGCCAAGCACGCCATAGCAGATGACGAGCCCGCGCGAGCCTTCGGGCATCGCGAACGCGCGTGCCGTTGCCGTGCGCGAAGGCACCGGGACGGCGCTCTTCAGGCCGCGAGCGACCCACACGACCGGCAGCAGCATCACGATCGCGAGCAGGCCGAGCTGCAGCCACAGCGCGGGCGCGCTATGGCCGACCGCGGCGCCGGCCAGGCAATACAGTCCCGCCGCCGCGATGCCGAAGCCCACACCTGAGTAGGCCGCGCCGCTCCAGGCCAAGCGGCCGCGCTGCGCCAGCGCGCCCAGGCACCACACGGCGGTGCCGACGAAGGCCCAGGCGCTGCACAAGCCGGCCGCGAAGCGCAGCAGGGCCCAGAGCGCCTGCGGCAGCGACAGCGCCATTGCCGCCGTGAGCACGACGGTGAGCGCCAGCGCGACCGCGCTCAGCCGCAGCGCGCTCCAGCGCAAGCGCGTTGCCGTGAGCGCGCCCGCGAGGTAGCCGGCGTAATTGGCCGCCGCGATCCAGCCGCCCGCGGCCACGTCGACCTGGCCGCCCTGGATCATCAGCGGCAACAGGGGCGTGAACGCGAAGCGCCCGATGCCCATCGCGACCGCGAGCGACAGCATGCCTGCGGCGGCGATGGCGGGCGCCGAGGGCCCTGTGCCGGGAAGTTCGTTTGCCATCGACTGCGATTGGATCGACAATCGCCACCGGCGACAAATGAATAATTGAGAAGGATCATTCTCTTTATGAGAACCATCGACCTGGAGTCGCTCGACATCTTCCGCACCGTCGTTCAGGAAGGCGGCGTGATCCGCGCGGCCGCCAAGCTCAACCGCGTGCAGTCCAATGTGACGACTCGCATCAAGCAACTGGAGGAACGGCTCGGCTTGCGGCTATTCCGCAAGCAGGGCCGCTCGCTCGCGCTGTCGCCCGAGGGCGAGCTGCTGCTGTCCTATGCGCAGCGGCTCTTTCGCATCGCCGACGAGGCCGAGGACGAACTGAAGAGCGGCAAGCCCATGGGAGTGTTTCGCATCGGCTCGCTGGAGAGCACGGCCGGCAGCCGGCTCGCGCCGATCCTGTCGAAGTTCCACAAACAGCATCCCGCCGTGGTGGTCGAACTCGTCACCGGCACCACCGGTGCGCTGGTGCAGCGCGTGACGAATTTCGAGATCGAAGCCGCCTTCGTGTCGGAGCCCTTCACGGCGCCCGGCCTGTCGTCCCGGAAAGTGTTCGAGGAAGAACTGGTGCTGGTCACGCCCAGGGACATGCCGGCGGTCACGCGCCCGGCGCAGCTTGCGGGAACGACGCTGATCGGTTTTGCCACCGGCTGCTCGTACCGAAAACGCGCCGAGGAATGGCTGGGCGCGGCAGGCATGATGCCCGCACGCACGCTGGAGTTCGCCTCGTACCAGGCGATGATCGCCTGCGTCGCCGCCGGCACCGGCTTCGCGCTCGTGCCGCGTTCGCTGCTGGCGGCGCTGCGCGTGGGCAGCGAGGTGCGCCAGCACGAATTGCCGGCGCGCGTGCGGCGCAACCACACGCACCTGGTGTGGAGCGGCACGCCCTCCACGGCGCTGGAGCGGTTGATTGCGCTGCTCACGCCATAAGGCGGGGAAAGCCAAGCATGCCCGCCATCAGCGGCGCAACAGTGCCCCGACTCGTTCCGGCGTGACGTCGTAAAGGCACCGCGTATGCCCGAGCGGGCACTCGCGCTGGAAGCAGGGCGAGCAATCCAGCGGCGGCTGGTAGGCCGGGTCCTGCTTCAACCAGACCACTTGCGCTTTGTCGCTGAGCGGCGGCGTGTGCAGCGGGCTGGAGGAGCCGAATACCGCCACCTGCGGCACGCCGAACGCCGCCGCCACATGCATGAGACCCGAGTCGTTGCTGATCACCGCGCGGGCCGCCGCAATCAGCGCGAAGGCCTGCAGCAACGGCGTCTTGCCGGCGAGATTCAGGCACGTGGCGTGGCCGGCGGCGCCCGCGATCTCCTGGCACAGGTCCGCTTCCTTGCCGGAGCCCAGCAGGACGGTGGGCCGGTCGAGCGTGCGCGCGAGTTCCGCGAAATGGATCGCCGGCCAGCGCTTGGCCGGACCGTATTCGGCGCCCGGCGCAAAGGCGTAGTAGCCGCCCGGCTGCAATTCCAGCGCGGCGACTGCGGCATCGATTTGCGCGGCGGGCAACTGCAATTGCGGCCGGTCGTCTGTCAGACCTTCCTTGGCGCCGCTGAGGGCCGAGTAGAAGGCGACCATGGGCGCTTTGTCGCCGGGGTTCTTGAGCCGATGCGTGAGCAGGCCGACTCGCGCTTCGCCCAGATAGCCCACGCGCTTGGGGATGCTCGCGAGGAACGGCAGCAGCGCGC
>DATNCB010000669.1:0-4979 GCA_035571715.1 Ramlibacter sp. | reverse complement strand
GGAATCGCTGTCAGCGCTGGTGGAGATGGACTTTCCCGGCTACGCGATCGGTGGCGTCAGCGTCGGCGAGCCCAAGGAGGAAATGCTGCGCATCATGGCTCATACGCCGCAGCGCCTGCCGGCCGGCAAGCCGCGGTATCTCATGGGCGTGGGCACGCCCGAGGACCTGGTCGAAGGCGTGGCACAGGGCGTGGACATGTTCGACTGCGTCATGCCGACGCGCAATGCGCGCAACGCCCATCTGTTCACGCGCTTCGGTGACCTGAAGATCCGTAACGCGCGGCACCGTACCGATGAACGGCCGCTGGACGAGACCTGCGGCTGCTACACCTGCAAGGGCAGCACCGCGCCGGATGGGACGGTGTCGGGCGGATTCTCGCGCGCCTATCTCCATCATCTGGAGCGCTGCGGCGAGATGCTGGCGCCGATGCTGGCCACCATCCACAACCTGCACTACTACCTGAACCTGATGCGCGAGATTCGCGATGCTCTGGACGCCGGCGCGTTCGCGGCCTTCGCGACCCAGTTCAAGCAGGACCGGGCCCGAGGCGTGTGAAGCTTCGGCTTGCGCGTTCAGCGCCTACAACATCGTGCCGGGTCCGGTCTGGAGCACGCGCGAGGGCACCATGTCCTCGCTTTGCGGGAAGTCCAGTTCGTCATCGGCCATGCTGTCCTCGTCCATGCCTACGGTCGCGCGCGACAGGCGCGCCTCGCGGCCGGGGCGCTGCAGCAACTGCTTGAACTGCGCTCGCAGCAGATTGCGCGTTCGGATCCAGTAGTCGGCGCGTTGCGTCTGGCGCTCGCGTTTTTCGGGGGAAAGCGCCGTCGCCGCTAGTTTTTCATCGGAGTTCAGCGGCACGATCACCCAGCCGGCCGGCCCCTTGCCGGCCTCGAAATGTTTCCACAGGGCCTCGTAGCTGGCGTGGATGCGCTGCCCCGCTTCGCGCGAGCGCCTGGTCCACTGGTAGCTGAAGCCATGGAGCCGGTGCGCGCGCGGATTGAGGCCGACCAGGTGCAAGCTCCAATGGCGCGCAAGCTCCTGCGCCACCCGCACCATCAGCACGGCCGGCTTCCAGCCATGCAGGGCCTGGTTCACTTCCACCGGGCTGACCCGCGTCACCGGATGCCGTTGGCCGCGTACCCCGCCGATCACCAGGCAGCCGACGCCGTCGACCCTGAAGCGGCTGAAACACAGGACCCCCGCGTCCACCGGCTGCGGCCGGTGCTGCACGTCGGCCGATCGCTGCAACCTGAGCGTCAGCAGCAGTTCCCCTTCGGGGCTCTGTGCGGCGGCTTGCTGCAGCTGCAAGCGCATGAAGTCGTAGCCGCGCGGCGCGGCCAGTTCGGCCAGGACCAGCGGCTGGCCGGAAGCGAGTTGCTCGAAGGCGGCCCGCTGGAACGCGGTCTCGAGCCAGTCCGCATGGTCGATGAGTTGAACCACGCGCTCCTCGAAGCCGGTGCCGCGATGGACATACGGCCGCACCGCACGCAGGTATTCGCCGGCCACGTCCCTCACGATGCCGCGCGAATGCAACTCGAACACCACTGCCATCCAGCGCCGCAACGCCTTGCGATGCCACAGTCCGGCGCACAAGGCGCGCCAGACCAGCCGCAGCCGCGATGTGCCGCCGCCTTGCGCCCCCGGCTGCAGGGCCCACCGGACACCTTGCCACATCCCGGGCACTCGATGCGAAGAACTGGCCGCCATTATCGAAACACCGTGAGCACACCGGTGTAGCCGTACAGGTGATGGCGCGCGATCTCGCCGCCGGCGAAGAAGCCCACCAGCGGCACATCGCCGAGCGCGTGCCGCACGATCTGCAGTTCGGCGCTGGGGCCGCCGAAATGCGGGCCGCCGCGGCCGGCGCAGCTGACGTAGACCGCGCCGGCGATGCGCCGGTTCGCACTGGGCGATGCCTGGGCCTCGGGTGCCGCCGGCGCGGCGGCGATCGGCAACGGCATCTCCTCGGGTTCCAGTTCCTCGCGGATCTCCGCGCAGATGCGCACCAGGTCGGCACGCGCGGCCTGCACGTTGCGCTGGCAGAAGGCCATGCGCATGCCGGTGGCGACCCGGTCGGCAACGGCCACGCCGCGGCGCCCGGGGTCCAGCCCGATGATGTGGCGCACGACCACGTCGGCGCCGAAGTGCCCGGTGCGGCCCACCGCATCGCTGCCGGCATCGGTCAGGCCGACCAAGGTGGCGCGCAACCCGGCCATCGCTGCTTCCGGCTCATCCAGCGAGATGCCGGTGTCGCGCAGCAGCATGTCCAGCGCGGGCTGGCCGTCCAGTTCGGTGATCAGGTTGCCTTGGGCCGCCGTGATCACCCGCTGTGCCGCCACCGGCTGGCAGCCTTGCGTCACGCGCGAAACCAGCGAAATGCCCTCGCCGAACGCCACGCCCGACAAGCCGCCCCGAAACACGCCGCCGGCCGCGCCCTGCCCCTTGATGTTGCCATTGCCCCCGACCGCAAACTGCACCGCGCCGGCGCGGCTGGAAGCCAGGCCCCCGAACAGATAGCCGGTGGCGGTGCGCGCGGCCATCTCCGCGATCAATTCCGACACGTCCGGTGTCGTCGCGTCGGCGTGGACCAGTGCCGTGTACGGCTCGAACGCCATGCCATCGCCCACGGCCAGCGGCGCGACGCCCGAGAACACCCGGTACTGGTGGGGCGGCAACTCGCAGAGCATGACAGCCAGTGCCGGCTCGTCGAAGTATTCGACGTTGGACGAGGCGATCCCCACACCCACGGTGCCTGACCAGTCGGTGATCTCGGGTAGCTCGGCGCCCAGGTGGTCCAGGATCTCCTGCGCCGCGTCCGCGTAGTGGTCGGTGATGTACAGCAGGCCCAGCGTCGGCGCATGCGCGTAGTCGGGCAAGGCCATCCGGGCGCGCAATTGCGCGAGCACCAGCCCCGCCGCCATCTGCCACTGCGGATGGGTAGCATGCCCGAAGGGAAAGAGCTTCACGGCACTGCGGATGGATGAGGGCTCAGTGGCCGCCCGCTTTCTTCGCCGCGCGCTTGGCCGGGGTCTTCTTGCGCGCGCCGCCGGTCATCGTCTTGGTCGCGGCCTTGGCCATGCCGGTGGCTGTTTTCATCGCCTCCTTGGCAACACCGGTGGCCATGTTGCGAGCGGTGTCTACGGCGGTCTGCGCCGCGGCATCCTTCATCGCCGTGGCGGCGATCTGCTGGAACTGCTGCGTGAGCGCGCCCCACCACTGGAGCGGATCGACCACGCCGCTGGCCGGCCCGGCCGCCGGCGCGCCCTGGCGCGCCGCCTTGCTCTTGGCCGCCGCGCCCGAGGCCGCATCCGAAACACTCGTGGCGGCATCGGCGGCCTTCTCGCTGAGCTTCTGCACGCCGCCGAACACGGTGTCGACGGCCTTGAGCTTGAGCGCGTTGGCCACGTCGCCCATGTTGAAGTTCATGCCTTTGAGTGTGGCCAGCGTCATCTTCTGCACTTCCAGTGCCTGGATCGTGGCGCCCAGCGCCTTGGAATTCTGGTCGAGCCAGAAATGGACGGCCTTGAGTTCACCGATGCGTTTTTCCAGCTCCTCGAGGTTCAGCGTCGGCGCCACCCAGTTGGACAGGTTGGGCATTTGCGGCAGCGTCTGCGACGCGCCCTTGGCCAGGTTCTGCAGGAAGTCGAAACCAGGCACGAACTTGCCAAAGCCGAAATTCTCGTTATTGCTCATGCCACGCTCCGCTGGGAGTTGTGTTGCCGACAGCTTACCCGAAGCGCCTGCGGCTGGCGACCTCGCGGCTATCAGTGTTTATGCGCATCCGCCGGTGCCGCCGCGGCGCCCGCAGGCGCGGCCACGCGAACCGGCACACTCAGTTCCAGCTTGCTCTCGACACCCTTCGAATCGCGCAACACGAGCGACAGCGGCACCGTGCTGCCCAGGACCAGTGGCTGCTTCAGGTCCATCAACATGAGGTGATAGCCGCCGGGCTTGAGTTCGACGGTGCGCCCAGCCGGCAGGTCGAGTTTGCCGATGGCACGCATGCGCATGACATCGCCTTCCATTTTCATCTCGTGCAGCTCGGCGACGCCCGCGACCGGTGTCGAAACGCTCACCAGCTGCATCGGCTCGTTCGCCGTCAACTTCATGAAGGCGCCCGTGCCCTGCTGGCCGGGCACGGCGCTGCGCACCCAGGCGCCCTCGACCTGGGGCGGTCGGAACTGGGCAAAAGCAGTGGCAGCCATCATCGAGGCGGCGCCTAAGGCAAGCAGGGTGGGAGCGATTTTCTTCATGAGCGGCACCTTTGGATTCGCGCATTATCGCCATCTGTCCCAACAAGGCCTGCGCATCAGAACTTGGGCGCGCGCCGCTGGCGCAGCGCAGCGATGCCTTCCCTGACGTCCGGACCGGCGAAGCCCATGAATTCGAGCGCGAGCGAAGTGTCGAAGGCCGGCCCGGCCTGGCGCAGCCAGTTGTTCAGCGAATACTTGGTCCAGCGAATCGCGCTTTGCGAACCCCCGGCCAGCCGGTCCGCAATCTCGTAAGCCTTGGGCAGCAGCTGCTGCGCATCGACAGCCAGCGAGACCAGCCCGATCCGCTCCGCCTCTTCACCGCTCACGGACTCGCACAGCATGAGGTAGTACTTGGCCTTGGCCAGGCCGCACAGCAAAGGCCAGACGATGGCTGCGTGGTCGCCGGCCGCCACGCCCAAGCGGGTGTGACCGTCGACTATCGTCGCGTTCCTCGCCGCAATGGAAATGTCGGCCAGCAACCCGGCGACCAGGCCCGCACCGACGGCGGGCCCATGGATCGCGCTGACGATGGGCTTGTCGCAATTGATCACGTTGTAGACGAGGTCGCGCGCTTCCTTCCACACCCGCGCGCGCACTTCGAAGTCGCCGGCCATGTCTTCCACCAGCGACAGGTCGCCGCCGCCTGAAAACCCCTGGCCTTCGCCCCGCAACACCGCGCAGCGAACGCTCTCGTCGGCGCTCACGTCGCGCCAGATTTCCGCCAG
>DATNCB010000668.1:0-1582 GCA_035571715.1 Ramlibacter sp. | reverse complement strand
GCGGCGGCGACGGCACCCACGGTTCCTGCCGCTGCAAAAAGATGCCTGCGCGACAGCTTGCGCTTCGATTCGCTCATGACTATCTCCAAAACGCTCCCATGATGGGAGCTTTCAACGACTTTATGAGCCGAATGTAGCCCTATGCGGGTGTATGCATACCCTGGGCAAATACTAAGAACCGAAAGGATTGAATCTCCCTGTGCCTGCGATGCTGCAACGCACCAAAGAACGCCTGTCCCTTTTGCTCATCCGCTTGTCCGGCGTCATGTCGGGCGCCGGTAGAGCCACGGCACAATTGCCTCATGCTCTCTCTCCCCCGCTTGATCGGAAAAGCGCTGGCGCGGTTCCTGTCGAGGCCGCGGCCGCGCACCCAGGTCGGCACGCCGCCCGATCCGCACAAGCTTCTGCAGTGCCTGCAGCCGTGCGACGTGCTGCTCGTGGAAGGCAGCAGCCGCATCTCGACCGTTATCAAGTACCTGACCCAGTCGACCTGGTCCCATGCAACACTGTTCGTCGGACCACAACTGGGCGGCAACGACGAGGAGGGTCATCCGTATCTCTTTGTCGAGGCCGATATCGTGAAGGGGGTTTGCAAGCGTTCACTGGCTCATTACCAGTGTTTCCACACACGCATATGCCGATCGCGGCATCTCGTCGCGGCGGACCGGGGCAGGATCGTGGCCGATGTGGTCGCGAAAATCGGCAACCAGTACGACATGAAGAACGTGATCGACCTCGCGCGCTACATGTTCCCGACGCCGCCGGTGCCGCAACGCTGGCGGCGCAAGCTGATCGCGCTGGGCAGCGGCGATCCGACACGGGCCATCTGCTCGTCCCTGATCGCCGAGGCTTTCCAGAAGGTGGGCTATCCGGTGCTGCCCATCGTGACCCAGGAACTCGGGCCGGACCCGAAGCGCCATCGCGCGCTGGCCCGGGAGATCTTCCACATCCGCCATCACAGCCTGTACGCCCCGCGCGATTTCGACGTTTCGCCGTATTTCGAGATCGTCAAACCGACGCTCGATCGCGGCTTTGATTACCGGCACATCGAGTGGTCGCAATCGGGATACTGAGAAACAGAGAGCGTTGCCCAGGCGGGCCATGATGCTCAGTCGAGCATGTCGAAAGCCTGGGCTTCGATGCTCATGAACGCGCGGGTGAAAGCGGCCAGCGCGGCGTAGAAGCGCGCCTTCGGATGGGCGGCGATCGCGTCGCACAACGCCGCCACCCAGGGCTGGACATGCGCGGCGAAGAATTCGCTCTGGCGCGCGAGGTTGGCCACCTCCACGTCATCGCCGGCGATCAGATAGCGCATCACCTCGAAGAGATAGGCGATATGGTCCTCGGTTTCTGGCATCGAGTCGTCCCGCACCAGCCCCAGCGCCGCCAGCTCGGTGCGCAGCCGCGCCACCGGTTTTTCGTTCAGGAAGCCGCTCAGGTAATGCGAGCCGAACAGGTAGATTTCGGGCTTGCCGACACCGCCGAACAAGGCGTCGTATTCCACGGCCACGGCCTTGTTGTCCAGGGCGCGCGCCGCGGCGACAAGGTCGCGCCACGGCTCTTCGAGAAAGGCACCGGCCGC
>DATNCB010000667.1:0-2485 GCA_035571715.1 Ramlibacter sp. | reverse complement strand
GGTCTCTGGGCCATCGTCTCGATGAAAAGCAGCAGCGGGTTTCCTTCGCCGATCGAAACCTTCAGGCAGGCGGTCGATGTTTTCAGCGATCCGTTCTATCGCAAGGGGCCGAACGACCAGGGCATCGGCTGGAACGTCCTGTCGTCACTGAAACGCGTGGCCTTCGGCTTCGGCATGGCCGCCCTGGTGGGCATTCCGATGGGCTTCATGATCGGGCGCTTCACGTTCCTCTCGCGGATGTTCAACCCGCTGATCAGCCTGCTGCGGCCGGTGTCGCCGCTGGCCTGGCTGCCGATCGGGCTGATGGTGTTCAAGGGCGCCAACCCGGCGGCGATCTGGACCATCTTCATCTGCTCGATCTGGCCGATGATCATCAACACCGCCGTCGGCGTGCAGCGCGTGCCCAGCGACTACATGAACGTCGCGCGGGTGCTGAACCTGTCCGAGTGGAAGATCATCACCAAGATCCTCTTCCCCGCCGTGCTGCCCTATACGTTGACCGGCGTGCGGCTTGCCGTCGGCACCGCCTGGCTGGTGATCGTCGCCGCCGAGATGCTCACCGGCGGTGTCGGCATCGGCTTCTGGGTCTGGGACGAGTGGAACAACCTGAACGTCAAGAACATCATCATCGCGATCTTCGCGATCGGCATGGTGGGCCTGATCCTCGAATTCGCGCTGGTCAAGCTGGCGACTGCTTTCACATTCGAGGAAGTGAAGACCTGAAGTCCGATCCGACTAACCGGAGACAGCCATGAGCGCCAACCTCACCACCAAGTACATCCAGATCCACGGCGTCGAACAGACCTTCAGGACCGCCAAGGGGCCGTTCGTCGCGCTGCGCGACATCAACCTCACCGTCGCCAAGGGCGAGTTCATCGCGCTGATCGGACATTCGGGTTGCGGCAAATCGACCTTGCTCAACCTCATTGCCGGCCTGACGACGCCCACGCATGGCAGCCTGATCTGCGCGAATCGCGAGATCGCCGGCCCCGGCCCGGACCGCGGCGTCGTGTTCCAGAACCATTCGCTGCTGCCATGGCTGACCTGCTTCGAGAATGTGTACCTCGCGGTGGAGCGGGTGTTCGGCGCCTCGGAGTCGCGCGCCCAACTCAAGTCACGCACCGAAGCCGCCCTCGCCCTGGTGGGCCTGACTTCAGCCGCGCATAAGCGGCCGGGCGAAATCTCCGGCGGCATGAAGCAGCGGGTGGGCATCGCCCGCGCCCTGTCGATGGAGCCCAAGGTGCTGCTGCTGGACGAACCGTTCGGCGCCCTCGATGCATTGACGCGCGCCAAGCTGCAGGACGAGCTGCTGCAAATCGTGGCCAATACCCACAGCACCGTCGTCATGGTGACGCACGACGTGGACGAGGCCGTGCTGCTGGCCGACCGCATCGTGATGATGACCAATGGACCGGCCGCCACCATCGGCGAAATCCTGGCAGTCGGCCTGCCGCGCCCGCGCGACCGGATCGCACTGGCGGAAGACGCCCGCTACGTGCATTGCCGAAAGGCGGTGATCGACTTCCTGTACATGCGCCAGGCTCATGTGGAAAAGCAGGCGGCCTGAAGTCCACCCTTTGGAGAGCGAAATGAAAAGATCGAAGCTGGTGATGGTGGGCAACGGCATGGCGGGCGTGCGCACGATCGAAGAGCTTCTGAAAATCGCCCCCGAGCTCTACGAGATCACGGTGTTCGGCGCCGAGCCGCACCCCAACTACAACCGCATCCTGCTGTCGCCAGTGCTGGCCGGCGAGCAGACGCTGGACGAGATCGTGCTCAACTCGTGGGAGTGGTACGAGGAAAACCGGATCGCGCTGCACGCCGGCAAGAAGGTGGTCGAGGTCGATCGCGTGCGCCGCGTGGTACGGGCCGAGGACGGCACCGAAGAGGAGTACGACCGCCTGCTGCTGTGCACTGGCTCCAACCCTTTCATCCTCCCGGTGCCGGGCAAGGACTTGCCGGGCGTGATCGCCTACCGCGACATCGCCGATACCAACGCCATGATCGAGGCGTCGCGGAAGTACAAAAAGGCCATCGTCATCGGCGGCGGCCTGCTGGGCCTGGAAGCGGCCAACGGGCTGATGCTGCGCGGCATGGATGTGACTGTCGTCCACGTCATGCCCTGGTTGATGGAGCGCCAGCTCGACGACGTGGCCGGCAAGCTGCTGCAAAAATCGCTGGAAGACCGCGGCTTGAAGTTCATGATCGGCGCGAACACGCAGGAGCTGGTTGCGGGCGAAAGCGGCCGGGTGCAGGCGGTGAAGTTCAAGGACGGCACCGTCGTCGAGGCCGACCTGGTGGTGATGGCGGTGGGCATCCGGCCCAACACCGAGCTGGCCGAGAAGATGAAGCTGCACGTCAATCGCGGCATCGTGGTGCACGACACCATGCAGACGGTGACCGACGCGCGCATCTACTCGGTCGGCGAGTGCGCTGCCCATCGCGGTATCGCCTACGGCCTGGTGGCCCCGCTGTTCGAGCAGGC
>DATNCB010000666.1:0-1445 GCA_035571715.1 Ramlibacter sp. | reverse complement strand
GTTCACTGCCACCACATCGTCCACGAAGACGAAGTCGCGCTGCTGCTCCCCGGCGCCATAGCCGCCGTACGCGCCGAACAGCTTCACCTTGCCTTCGGCGCGGAACTGGTTGAACTGGTGAAAGGCGACGCTGGCCATGCGCCCCTTGTGCTGCTCGCGCGGGCCATACACGTTGAAGTAGCGAAAGCCCGCGACCTGGCGCTTGGTGCGCAGGAAGTCCTTGCCGCACTCGCGTCGCATCCTCTGGTCGAACAGCAGCTTGGAATAGCCGTACACGTTCAGCGGATGCTCGAACTCGGGTGTCTCGCGGAACGTATCCGAGCCGCCGTACACGGCCGCAGACGATGCATACAGCAGCCGCGTTCCCCGTTCCTGGCACGCGTTGAACAGGCCGCAGGACAGCGTGTAGTTGTTGTCCATCATGTACTTGCCGTCGGTTTCCATCGTGTCGCTGCAGGCGCCCTCATGGAACACCGCCTCGACCTTGCCGAAGAAGCCTTCGGCGAACAGGTCGTAGAACAGGTCGAGGTCCACGTAATCCGCGATCTTCAGGTCGGCCAGGTTGCGGAACTTGTCGCCGTGAGTCATGTCGTCGACGGCGATGATGTCCTCGATGCCGCGCGCGTTCAGGCCCTTGACGATGTTGCTGCCGATAAACCCGGCAGCGCCCGTGACGGCAACTCGTGTCATGCGAAAAGCTCCTCGTAGGAAACAGTGGCCGTGCCGAACTTTCCGACCACGATACCGCCGGCCTTGTTCGCAAGCGGCATGGCCTCGCGCGGGGTCAGCCCGGCGGCGATGAAAGCCGCGAGTGTCGCGATGACGGTGTCGCCGGCGCCGGTGACGTCGAACACTTCGCGCGCCTGCGCCTGCACGTGCGCATCGCCTTGCGTGTCGAACAGCGTCATGCCGTCCTCGCCCAGGGTGACGAGCAGCGCCTCGAGTTCGAGCGCCTCGCGCAGTTTGTGCGCCTTGTCGCGCAACTCGTCCGCGTTGCGCCATGCGCCGACCACCTGCTGCAGTTCGGTGCGGTTCGGCGTGATCACGGTCGCACCCGCATAGCGCGAGTAATCGGATCCCTTGGGGTCGACGAGCACGGCTTTCCTTTGGGCGCGAGCCGCATGGATCATCGCGGTGATATGCGCGAGGCCGCCCTTGCCGTAGTCCGAGAACAGCACCGCGTCGTGCACGGGCGCGAGCCGGGCAAAGGCCTCGGCCTGCGAAGCCAGCGCCTCGTGGTCGGGCTCGTTCTCGAAATCCATCCGCAATAGCTGTTGCTGCCGGCCGATGACGCGCAGCTTCACGGTCGTCCTCAAGCCGGGATCGCGCTTGAGGTGGGCCGCGATACCGGTTTCGCGCAGGAGCGCCTCGAGCCGGCGGCCAGGCTCGTCGTCGCCGACCACGCCGAGAAAGCTGGCCTGTGCGCCCAGTGTGGTGATGTTGTA
>DATNCB010000665.1:0-3361 GCA_035571715.1 Ramlibacter sp. | reverse complement strand
GTGCAAGCGAATGCGCAGCGCTACGCGGCGCCGCAGGAACTGCGGGCCCGCATCCGTGCGTCGGCGCGCCGGCGCCCGGCCGGCTGGTTGCGCCACATCGGCCTGGACTGGCGCCCGCTCGCGCTGTGGGGAGACGCGATTGCCTGGCGTCCGCTCGGGGTCGCGCTGAGCGTGGTGACCTTGACGCTGTCCGTCGTGAACATCTCTGTGTGGCAGCCCGCGAGGGAGCAGCGCCTGATGCAGGCCGCCGTGGCGAGCCACCTGCAAGCGACGACCGCGCGGCCGCTGGTGGACTTGGCGTCCTCGGATCGGGAAATGGTAAAGCCCTGGCTGGCCGAGCGGCTCGGCTTCCCGGTGCCGGTGGCGGTGCCGCCGGTTGCCCAGGTGACCCTCGTCGGGGCGCGGCTCGAAGGCCTGGACGGCCGTCCGGCGGCCGCCGTGGTGTATCGCTTGCGCGACCACGTCGTGCACGCCTTCATCTGGCGCGCCAGCGATGACAGCGCCACCATCACGTCGGCGTCGATGCGCGGGCTCAGCGTGGATCATTGGTCGCGCGGCGGACTGCGCTATTGCGTTGTTTCCGATCTGCCCAAGGGACAACTGCTCGCGTTCGCGCAGTCGCTTGCGGAGGCCGATGATGTTCAGTGAGAAAGCCGGCCGGCCCATGGCAACGCACGACGACGAGGGCCGCCACCGCTTCGAGCGGCTGGTGTTGCCGCACCTGGACGCCGCCTACAACCTGGCGCGGTGGCTGACGCGTAACGACCACGACGCCGAGGACGTCGTGCAGGAGGCGATGATGCGCGCCCTGCGCTACATGGATAGCTGCCGCGGCGACGACGCGAAAGCGTGGCTGCTGCGGATCGTGCGCAACAGCTGCTTCGACTGGCTGAAGGAAAACCGCCCGGCCGAGCGGCAGTTCCTGGACGAGGACGGCGAGGCCCTGAACGAAATCGCCGCGCCGCACGCCGACGAACCCCATGCGATCGCCTCGCGCAATGCCGAGCGCCGGCAGATCAACGACGCGATCGCGGCGCTGCCGGCGGCCTACCGCGACGTGCTGGTGTTGCGCGAAATCGAGGACCTGTCGTACAGCGAGATCGCCCGCATCGCGGACATTCCGGTCGGGACCGTGATGTCGCGCCTGGCCCGTGCGCGCGGCCTGCTGCGGCAAATGCTGTCTCCGGCTGTCGCGCCCGGGCTGCGGGTGGTGGCATGAACTACTTGCCCGCTCACGTCCTGGTCGTTGCCGCGCTGGCGGCGGTGGCCGCTCCCTGTGTCCGCGCGGAAGGTGACCCGGCCGCCGGCAAGCTGCTTTATGCAACGCGCTGCGCAGCCTGCCATTCCCTCGAATACAACGGCGTCGGGCCGGCCCACAAGGGCCTGATCGGACGGCGCGCCGGCACGGCGCAAGGCTACACGTATTCGGATGCCCTAAAGAACTCGTCCGTGGTGTGGGAGGAGGCAACGCTGTCGCGCTGGCTCACGGATCCCGACAAGTTCATCCCAGGCCAGAAGATGTTCGTCTCGGTTCCCGACGCCAAGGAGCGCGCGGATATCGTCGCGTACCTGTTGCAGGCTGGCCGGCCGCAACCATGAGATGCACGGCCGCGTGATCACCGAGTCGTGATCGCGTGGCCAGGGTGGCTACTTGGCAGCTTTGGCGTCTGCTTCGCACTTCTTCATGAACGACGATTTCGCCGCACCGGCGAGAGGCTTGCCATTCTTGTCGACTGCCTTTTCAGTACAACCGGATGCAACAGGAGCAGCAGCGCCTTTGGCATCGGCCTCGCATTTCTTCATAAACGACTTCTTCGCGGCACCTGCGAGGGGTTTACCGTCTTTGCCGACGGCCTTGGACGCGCAGTCGGATGCTGCGGGCGATGCGGCGGGAGTCGCTGCGGAGGCAACTTGCGTGAATAGCAGAGCGGCAGCAAACAGGCATCCTATGGCGTAGGAAATGAACTTGGGCATGTTAGTACTCATCCTTTGATGACTTGACTGATGGGGCAAAGCGCCAAAGTCAGGATAGCACTACATGGATTCAACCCGGAAAGGGCCGGCCCTCAGCAGTCATGACGGAAGGTCCGACCCTTGCGTAGAAGCTGTGGGATACGGTCGTATGATCGATGTCCCCTAACGGAGCATGCGATGTCGAACGATCTTATTGGGCAGATTTTGGGCAGTGTTCTTGGGAATACCACCGGCGCTCAGCAGGGATTGCCCGGGGGCTTGGGTGGGCTGGGCGGCGGGCTCGGCGGCGTGCTGGGCAACGTCTTCGGGCGCGGTTCCGATCAGGAGGACGGCGGCGCAAGCGGTTCTTCGCCGGTTGGCGGAAGGGGCGCGCTCTTGGCGATGCTGCTTCCGCTGGCCATGCAATGGGTGCAACGCAATGGTGGCATCGGTGCAGTAGTCGACCGGTTCAAGCAGCAGGGGTACAGCCAGCAGGCAGCTTCATGGGTCTCCACGGGAGAGAACCAGCCGGTGGATGCCCAAGCCGTGAGCGAAGTGATCGGCACTGACGAATTGTCGCGACTGTCACAGCAGCTCGGCGTACCTCACGAACAGGTTGCGAGCGGGCTGGCCGATATCCTGCCGCAGGTGGTGAACCATCTCACGCCCGCAGGTGATGTGCCGCAGGATGCCGATGACGTTCTAGGTTCCGGCCTGGCGGCACTCGAGCGGTTTCTTGGCGGCCAGCGCGGAGCAGGCGCCTGAGACAGGACGGCAAAATAGTCGCCGCTCAGAAGGAGTGCCGCAGGCCGATGTCGAAACCGGTGGAGTTCTGGCCGGCGACCAGCGCCGGGAACTTGTCCACGGCTACGCCCGCCGCGCCCTTGTTGGTCACCCGCGCAATGTTGGTGTACACGGCCGTGCGCTTCGTCAGGTTGTACAGGTAACCGACCGCGAGCTGGTGCGAATCGTTGGCGTCGGTGTTCACGCCGCCGGCGGCGCCGGACAAATTGGAGTTGATGTACGACGCGCGCACGAGTCCGTGCCCGACCGGCACCTGCACGCCGATGTAGGCGTTCGCGACTTTCAGGCCGGCAAACTTCGAGCGGATGAAGAAGCCCGAGACCTTGGCGAAGCCGAAGTCATAGGACGCCCCGGCATCCATCGTCTTGAACTTGTCGTCACCGGCGACCGGTGCGACCGTCGTCTGGCCGGATGTGACCGAGACATCCAACGGGCCGTTCGCGTACCCGAGGCGAGCCGCCGAGTATTTCTTGCCGGCGATTCCTTCGCCGGGGGCAATGGCCGCGCGTGCGTAAAAACCGCCGAGCCCGCCCGGCGTGAAGTAGGCCACCTGGTTGTCCGCACGCACGGCCGTGTCGCGCGCCGTGCCGAGCGAAGAGTCGAA
>DATNCB010000664.1:0-6450 GCA_035571715.1 Ramlibacter sp. | reverse complement strand
TTGGTGGTCAAGGCCGTGCGCAGTTCCTTGTCGCGGATCTTGACCACGTACTCGTCGCCTGAATAGGCCTTGCGCATTTGCGGCCACTGGGCCAGCAGCTTGCGCGCGGCCGGGCTGAAGCCGGCCTCGCGCTCGTCGGCCAAGCGCAGCACCGTCGTCCTGGCGCCGTCGCGGGTAGCGTCGTCGTCGTGGAGCATGCGCGCCGTCTCGCGCAACTGCTGGATTTCACGAGCCAGACCGGCTTGCTCGCGAGCGAGCTTCTTGTAGCTGCGGACCGTGTCGCTGATCTCGGCAAGATAGCGCGTGCGCGCTGCCGGAATCACCGGCGTCTGGTTGGTGCTGTGACGCACGCTCGCCACCGGCAAGATGCCGTCTTTGAGCTCCAGGCCCAGTTCGGCCAGGCGGGGTTTCAGTGCCTGATACAGCGCCGTGACGCCGTCGTCGTTGAAGCGCGACGCCATGGTGCCGAACACCGGCATCTCGTCGGGGCGCTTGCCGAACGCCTCCATGTTGCGCTGGACCTGCTTGGCGACGTCGCGCAACGCGTCGAGCGAGCCCTTGCGGTCAAACTTGTTGATGGCGACGAACTCGGCGAAGTCGAGCATGTCGATCTTCTCGAGCTGGCTGGCGGCGCCGAATTCGGGCGTCATCACATACACCGGAATGTCCACCAGCGGCACGATCGCTGCATCGCCCTGGCCGATCCCGGAGGTTTCCACGATGACCAGGTCGAATCCCGCCGCCTTCGAGGCCAGAATGACATCGGGCAGCGCAGCGGAGATCTCGCTGCCGAAATCGCGCGTCGCCAGACTGCGCATGAACACACGCGGACCCTCTCGCCAGGGGCCGATCGCGTTCATGCGGATGCGGTCGCCCAGCAGCGCGCCGCCACTCTTGCGGCGCGACGGATCGATCGAGATCACCGCCAGGCGCAGGCTGTCGCCCTGGTCCAGGCGCAGCCTGCGAACCAGCTCGTCGGTGAGCGATGACTTGCCCGCGCCGCCGGTGCCGGTGATGCCGATGACCGGAATGCGGCTCGCCGCCGCGGCGGTTTTCACGGACTCCATGAGCCTGGCATCGGCCTTGCCGTTCTCCAGCGCCGTGATCAGCTGGGCCAGCGCCCGCCAGTTCATCTCGCCATGACCCTGGATTGCCTTCACGTCCTTGGGCGCGTAGGAGGTCAGGTCCTTGTCGCAGCGCATCACCATCTCGCCGATCATTCCCGCGAGACCCATGCGCTGCCCGTCCTCGGGGCTGAAGATACGCGCCACGCCGTAGGCTTGCAGTTCACGGATTTCCGGCGGGACGATCACGCCGCCGCCACCGCCGAAGACCTGGATGTGCTCGCCGCCGCGCGACTTGAGCAAGTCCACCATGTACTTGAAGTACTCCAGGTGTCCGCCCTGGTAGGAACTGACGGCGATGCCCTGCACGTCCTCCTGCAGCGCGGCGGTGACCACATCGTCCACGCTGCGGTTGTGGCCCAGGTGGATCACCTCGGCGCCCATGCCCTGCAGGATCCTCCGCATGATGTTGATCGCTGCGTCGTGCCCGTCGAACAGGCTCGCGGCCGTGACGAAGCGCACCTTGTGAGTGGGGCGGTAATTCGCGAGCGCCTTGAATTCGGCGGATAAGTCGGTCATGGGTAGTCTCCCCCTGGACGGAAGACTCCCCGCCCCGGGATGGTGAATCTCGGATGCGCTACCTTACTTGACGTTTACGTAAACGTCAACTGTCGGGGAACGGCCTGGCGCCCTGCTCAGCCGCCGTAGAGATAACTGGGCAGCCACAAGGTCATGCCGGGCCAGATGTACATGAACACCATGCAGAGGATGACGATCAGCATATACGGCATCATGCCGGCAAAAATCTGGTTGATCGTCACATGCGAAGGCGAGACTCCCTTGAGGTAAAAGGCCGACATGGCGACCGGGGGCGACAGGAAGGCCGCCTGCAGGTTGACGAAAACGAGCGTGCCCCACAGGATGGGATCGATCTGGAAATGGTGCAGCAGCGGCAGGAAGATGGGGATGAAGATCACGATGATCTCGGTCCATTCCAACGGCCAGCCCAGCACAAAGATGATCGCTTGGGACACCAGCATGAACTGCAGCGACGTCAGGTTCATCGACAGGACCCAACGTTCGACCACGCTTTGCCCGCCCAGCAGCGCGAATACCGCGGAAAACAGCGCGGAGCCCACGAACAGCCAGCACACCATCGCGGTGGTCTTGGCAGTCAGGAACACCGCTTCCTTGATGCGCTCGAAATTGAGCGTTCGCGCTTGCCAGGCCATGAGGAACGCCCCCGCCGCTCCAACGGCGGCGGACTCGGTCGCGGTGGTGATGCCGAACAGGATCACCGCCAGGACGACGAAGGTCAGGATGCCCAGCGGCATGACCGAGGTAATCAGCATTCCGAGGATCTCGAACTGCTCGGCATCGAATTTCCAGTAGTACCACCCCAGCAGCAGCAAGCTGATGGCGCAGGTGATCCAGAAGCCGGTGTAGAAGCTGTCGGGCACGGCAATCTGATGGGGCGGGTCGACTTGGGACGGATCGCCCAACTGCTGCAATTTCTCTTCCCCGGCCGGCCGCGCCGGAGCGGCTTCCTTGGCTTCGCTGCCGGGCGGCTCCTGCAGGTCGCCGTCCGACGGCGGCTCCTGAACGCCTGTCGAGGGCGCGGGCACCGCGGAATCCGCCGCGGCGGTCGCGCTCTTGGCCAGCGACAACGCGGCCACCGGTTTGGCGGCTTCATTGTCCTCTTGCGAATGGATGACCACGTACCACCAGACCGCACCCAGCGTGACGACTGACAGCAGGACGGGCACCAGTGCGGTCAGCAGGCTCGAAGCAAGGGTTCTCCAGGAAATGCCATCGGCCGAGGCATCCCGCAACGCCCGTGCCGGGGAAACCACCGCCGCCAGCAAGGCCGGCAGCATGCGGGGGCTGTAGCTGGCGGCGACGCGCGCCACCCATGGCCGCACCGGTACCGTCAACTGATCGTCCGGCAGCCGGGGGGCGATTTTCGGGTTGATCAGGACCCAGCCGACGATGTAGATGAGGTAGAGGAATGAGAGGAAGAAGCCCGGGAACATTGCCGACGCATAGAGCTTGACCACCGACTGGCCCGCCACCGCCGCGTAAACGATGATCATCACAGAGGGGGGAATCAGGATGCCCAGCGTGCCGCCGGCGGTGATCACACCCGAGGCCAGACGCACGTCGTAGCCGGCGTTGAGCATGGGCCGCATCGCGATCACGCCCATCAGCACCACCACTGCGCCCACCAGGCCGCTGGCGATGCCCCAGAAGGTGCAGATGATCAGGGTGGTGACGGCGAGCGAGCCGGGCACGCGGCGAAAGGCCAGCTGCACGCTGTGGAACATCTTGTCCACCAGGGCGCCGCGTTCCATGACATAGCCCATCAGCACGAATAGCGGGATCGACAGCAACGTCTCGTTGGTCATCGCGCCGAAGGCACGCTGCACCATCAGGTCGAAAATCCTGTTGCTCCAGAAATGCTGGGCCGGATCGTAAAAGGCGACGAAACCGAATAGCATGCCCAGCCCCATCAGGGTGAAGGCAGTCGGGAAGCCCATCATGATCACCACGACGATGAGCCCCAGCATCGTCATTCCAAGTGCGGCATTGCTCATGATCAGCCTTTCATGCCCTTGGATTTCTCGATCGCCAGCTGCTTGGACTCCTCATCCACGTATTCGCTGCCAGCCAGCTGCTGCGCCACCACGTCGGCTTCCTCCGCGTCCTGCAGGCGAGCCGGCCATTCGCCGGTCTTCACGCAAACGACGCAGCGGATGATTTCGGCCACCCCCTGCATCAGCACAATCGCGCCAGCCGCCGGGATGATGAACTTGAACGGATAGAGCGGCAGCGGGGTTGCGTTGAACGTCTGTTCGTGCATCCCCAGCGAGTCCTGGAAATAGGTCCAGCCGGCCCAGATCAGCGCCAGGATGCCCGGCAGAAAGAACACGAAATACAGCACCAGGTCGATCGTGGCCTGGTTGCGCGGCTTCATGCTGCCATAGACAAAGTCTCCCCGCACATGGCCGCCCTGCGCGAGGGTGTACGCGCCGCCCATCATGAACAGCGTCCCGTACATCATGTTGCTGACATCGTAGATCCAGGCTGTGGGCGCGTTGAGGATGTAGCGCTTGAACACTTCGATGCAGACCATCAGCATCAGCGTGACGATGAGCCAGGCGAATGCCTTGCCGATCCAGGTGCTGATCAGGTCCGCGGTGCGAAGTAGCTTGGTGACGTTCATGAAAAAAAGCCATCCGGTGGTGCGGATGGCTGGAGTTGCGTTGTCGGGCCGATCAGGCTTTCTTGGCGAAATAGTGGTTGTACGCAACCTTGAAGTCGATGGTGTAGTCGTTGTACCACTGGCCCACGCGCTGCGCGAAGGCTCTTTGCGAATCCATCACCTTCTTGAACATCGGGTTCTCGGCGGACTTCTTGGCAACTGTCTTGTCCCACGCGGCGAGCTGGGCGCGCAGCACGGAGTCCGGCGTCTTGTAGAACTTGATGCCCTGCTTCTTCATCTCCTCGTAATCCTTGGCGTTCCGGTCCGCGTGCTTCCAGCTCATGTCCGCGCTGGCAGCCTGCACCGCGTAATCGATGATGGACTTGAGTTCGGCAGGCAGGGTGTTGTACTTGGTCTTGTTGAACAGGATTTCGAACTGCTCGCCGCTCTGGTGCCAGCTTTGCAGCATGCAATTCTTGACCACGTCGGGAAAGCCCAGCACTCGGTCGCTGGTAGCGTTGTTGAACTCGGCCGCGTCGATCAGGCCGCGGTCCAGCGCCGGCACGATCTCGCCGCCAGGCAAGGGATTCACCGACGATCCCATCTCGGTGAAGATGTCGACCGCCAGCCCGACGGTGCGGTATTTCAGGCCTTTCATATCCTCGACCTTCGACACTGGCTTCTTGAACCAGCCGAACGGCTGCACGGTCATCGGCCCGTACAGGAATGACACCACATCCATGTTGATGGACTTGTAAATTTCTTCCAGCAGCGCCTTGCCGCCGCCATAGTAGTGCCAAGCCAGCACCTGGTTGGCATCCAGTCCATGCGCCGGGCCGGAGCCCCAGATCGCCAGAGCCGAATTCTTGCCGTAGTGGTACGCCACCACCCCATGTCCGCCATCGAGCGTGCCCTTGTTGACCGCCTCGAGCAGCTGGAACGCCGGAACCACAGCGCCGGCTGGCAGGACCTCGATTTTCAGTCGACTACCCGCCATGTCGTTGACCTTCTTGGCGAAGTCAAGCGCATATTCGTGGAAGATGTCCTTGGCGGGCCAAGTGCTTTGAAACCGGAAGGAGGTCGTCTGGGCGACCGAGATCATGGGCGCGGACATGGCGCCTGCTGCAACCGCCGCGCCCTTGAGCAGGCTACGACGCCGGGGGGTCTTGGGATTGGTCACGTTTGTCTCCTTGGTTGATTTCGAATCGTTAGCAAGCTATCTTTGGCGGTCCGGTTCAGCCCGAGTAAGAGGGTTTTCACCGAGGATGGTGGCGCCCTGCCGGCAAGCGGCTGATACTTATGTTTGCGACAGTCAAGGAGGCAAGAATGGACAGAAGACGTTTCGTCGGAAACTCGGCAGTGGCGGCCGCGACCGGGCTTGCCGGCTGCGCCGCAACCGGTGCCGGCACCGTATCCATGCGCACGCCGTTCGCGGTTCCGGCCACCTTCATCCCGGTGGCGGGTTCGGATGAGATGTTCCCGGTGCGCCGCATCTATTGCATCGGCCGCAACTACGCCGCCCACTCGCGCGAGATGGGGTCCGATCCGAACCGCGAGCCGCCGTTCTTTTTCCAGAAGCCCACCGATGCCATTCAATTCGTCGCGCTCGGCACGACGCCCGACCATCCGTACCCGCCGCTGACGAAGAACTATCACTACGAAGCTGAACTGGTGGCTGCCATCGGCAAGGGCGGACGCAACATCCCGGTGGCGAACGCGCTGGAGCATGTCTGGGGCTACACACTCGGGCTGGACATGACCCGGCGCGACCTGCAGCGAGCGATGGGCGACGAGAAGAAACCGTGGGAGATCGGCAAGAGCTTCGACCGCTCGGCGCCGCTTGGGGCGCTGCACAAGGCGGCACAGATCGGCCACTTCACGAAAGGTGCGATCTGGCTCAAGGTCAATGGGCAGCTCAAGCAGAACGCCGATCTCAACCAGATGATCTGGTCGGTGGCCGAGCAGGTGTCCAGGCTGTCCGAGGCATTCGAGCTTTTCCCGGGCGACATCATCTATTCCGGCACCCCGGAGAACGTCGGCCCAGTGGTGCGCGGCGATGTGATCGAAATGCATATCGATGGCTTGCCCAACCTGAGCGTGAAAGTGGTGTAGGCGGGCGCCAGGGGCGTCTTACACTCATGGCGAGAGAGAGAACGCCATGAACCAACCGATCCAGCTGTTCGA
>DATNCB010000663.1:0-2928 GCA_035571715.1 Ramlibacter sp. | reverse complement strand
TTCCGGCGCGCCGGCAAGGGGCGCTTTCGCAAGGCGCCGGCGGAGATCCTGCAGCAGGCGCTGGCGGCCATCGAAAAGAAGCAGCAGGTCCAGGCCCAGATCACGGCCTGGGCTGCGGAGCTGGCCGCCGGCAGTTGCCCGGCGCCGATCCGCGAGCAGCTGTTCAAGATCCTGTTCAAGCCGGACAAGAATGCCCCCGAATACAAGGCGGTAGTGGAGGCTTCCCGCAGCACGCACGCCGCGCCACTGGCGCTGCTGCAACAGGCCGGCGCCATCGACTCGCCCTACCAGTTCCACTGGAAGCGCTTCCTGTTCGAAAACTTCCCGAAGGGCACGGCGTTCCCGCCGCTGCAGGCGCCGGCGATCAGGGACGATCTGCCGCGCGCCGATGTGCAGGCCTTCTCGATCGACGACTCCAGCACCACCGAGATCGATGACGCGCTGTCGGTGCAGGGCCTGGGTTCGGGCACCGTCACGGTCGGCATCCACATCGCGGCGCCGGGGCTGGCGCTGCAGCCCTCCGCCCCGGTCGACCACGTGGCGCGCCAGCGGCTGTCCACGGTCTATATGCCGGGCTACAAGGTCACCATGCTGCCCGACGACGTGGTGCAGGCCTACACGCTGCAGGAAGGCCGCGATTGCCCGGCCGTGTCGCTCTACGTGGCGTTCGACGAAGCCACACTGGCACAAAAGGAAACGCACACCCGGCTCGAAAGCGTCCCCATCGTTGCCAATCTGCGACACGACCAGCTCGATGCGGTCGTCACGGAACAATGGCTGCAAGGTCCGGCGCAAGCCACGCCAGTCCCTGAAGCGGTAGCGGGTGTGCGCGAACCGCTGTCGTTCCTACACCGGCTGGCCAAGCACCTGAAAGCGCTGCGCGAAGTCGTGCGCGGCAAGCCCGAAACCTTCAACCGGCCCGACTACAACTTCAGGCTGATCGGCAACGAGGGCGCCGAGCCCGCCGGCGACGAACAGGTGCAGATCATGGTGCGCCGGCGCGGTGCGCCGCTGGACCTGATCGTGTCCGAGGCGATGATCCTCGCCAACAGCACCTGGGGCGGATGGCTCGCCGAGCTCGGGGTGCCGGCGATCTACCGCAGCCAGGCCAGCCTGGCGCCCGGAATCAAGGTACGCATGGGGACCAAGGCGCTGCCGCACGCCGGCATCGGCGTGAGAAGTTACGCCTGGAGCACCTCGCCGTTGCGCCGCTACACCGATCTCGTGAACCAGTGGCAGATCATCGCCGCCGCGCGCCATGGCCGCACAGCGGCTCTGGCCGCGCCCTTCAAGCCGAAAGACGCGGAGCTGTTCTCGGTGATCTCGGGCTTCGACGCAGCGTACACGGCTTACAACGCCCATCAGGCGGGCATGGAACGGTTCTGGACGCTGAAGTACCTGCAGCAGCAAGGCATGGAGGAGCTCGTGGGTACAGTCTTCAGGGAAGGCCTGGTGCGCGCCGACGACCTGCCGCTGGTGCTGCCCGTCCTGGGCGGCGCGGACCTGCCGCGCGGCGCCAAGGTGCGGGTGAAGCTGGGGGCGGTCGACCTGATCACCCTGGACGTCAAAGGCACGGTGATCGAACGTCTCGATACAAGTCCCGAACCGATGGCGGCCGAAGAAGAGGAAGCTGAAGACGAACCGGCGGCCGGACCGATTGCCATCGCCGTCGATGTCGAGGAATCGGACGAGGCCGCCCCTGCGGACTTGCCGGCGGCAAGTTGACGGGCACTCGAGTGCCCTGTCGAACGCGCCGGTTATCGCGGTGTAAAGCATCCGCGATAACAGATAATCCGTACTCGTGAACCTGCGCTCGTTCAGTACCCTGCAGATCGCGCTTGGCGCTTCCGTTGCCGTCCATGCGGTCCTGCTGACGGTGCGCTTTGTCGACCCCGAGGGCTTCAACCGCGTGTTCGAGGACACGCCGCTGGAAGTGATCCTGGTCAACACCAAGACCCACGAAAAAGCGGACAAGGCCCGCGCCATCGCCCAGACCTCGCTAGCCGGCGGCGGCGAAGCCGCCAAGGGGCGCGCCACTTCGCCGCTGCCGCCTTCGGCGCTGACCGAGCTGGGCGATTCCGCCGAGGATGCGCAGAAAAAAATCGAAGCCATGCAGGACCAGCAGGTGGTGCTGCTGGCGCAGATCAGGAAAATGCTGGCCGCGCTGCCGCCGTCCGATCCCAAGCAGCCCAGCGCCAATCCGGAAGCGCAGGCCCGCGAAGACAAACGCCGCCAGCTGATCAAGATGCTGGCCGAGATCGAGCGGCGCATCAACGAGGAGAATGCGCGGCCCAAGAAGCGCTACATCAGCCCATCCACCCGTGAAGAGGTGTATGCCGTGTACTACGACGGATTGCGCCGCAAGATCGAGGACAAGGGGACCCACAACTTCCCCGAGGTCGCCGGCCGCAAGCTCTATGGCGAACTCACCATGATCGTGACCGTCAACTTCGACGGCAAGGTGCTGGACACGGAAGTGGCGGAAACGTCCGGCAGCCTGGCGCTGGACCGCCGCGCAAAAACGATCGCCCGCAATGCGGGGCCGTTCGGCCGCTTCACCGACGCCATGCGGCGCAAGGCCGACCAGATCGTGGTGGTGTCGCGGTTCAAGTTCACCCGCGACGAGACGCTGGAAACCAACCTGACCAGCCGATGACCGCCGACCTGTACTGCGTCATGGGAAACCCCGTGGAGCACAGCAAATCGCCGTGGATTCATGCGCGATTCGCGCAGCTGACGGGCCACGATCTGCGTTACGTCAAGCGGCTGGTGCCACTCGGCGGGTTTGCGCGGGCAGTGCAGCAGTTCCGCGCCGAAGGCGGCAAGGGTTGCAACGTCACCGTGCCTTTCAAGTTCGAGGCGGCGCCGCTGGCGACCCGGCAGTCGGAGCGCGCGCGGCTCGCGCAGGCCTGCAACACGCTGCGTTTC
>DATNCB010000662.1:0-1878 GCA_035571715.1 Ramlibacter sp. | reverse complement strand
GGCGCCCTGTTCGCGCCGCTGTCCGGCGAGGCGGCGCAGAAGGCCGTCTTCCCGGCCGTACAGGCCAACGCCTGGCTGCTCTATAACGGCGGCAAGGCCAAGGTTTCGCCCGACACGGTGGGCATCGCCAAACCCTGACGCCGGTCAGCACGCGTGCAAGCATGAGTCAGGCCTCCGACTCGCCATCCGACACCAGCGTCGCCCCTTCGGGTGAAGCACCGATCCACCCGCGCAGCGACCTGCTGGATGGGCTGGGCTGGATCGTGCTTGGCATCGCGATCCTGATCGGCTCGGTCAACATGGACCGGCTCGAACAGCAGCACATCAATCCATACACGGTCCCCGGCCTGCTGCCGGGCCTGCTCGGGATCATGATGATCCTGCTGGGCGGCATCCTCGCGCTGCGCAGCTGGCGGCGCGGGGCACTGCGCGCGCCCATTCCCGCAGCCACCGCCGACGATCGCGAGCAACGCCGCCGGATCTGGATCGTGATCGTCCTGTGCATGGGGTACGCCGTCGTCCTGGTCGGCCACGGGATCCCGTTCTGGCTGGCATCGGCGATCTACGTGACCGGCTCGATCCTCATCCTGCAGCGCCTCAGCCGCGATGAAGACGAGCGGCGCTATACGGTGCGCGGTTTCATCAAGGCCGTGGTCATCGGCCTGGGCTCCGGCGTGATCACCTCGGTAGTGTTCCAGGAGCTGTTCCTGGTGCGCATGCCCTGATTCCCAAGCTGATCGAAAGCCATCTCATGCTGCAAGGACTGTCCGACCTGGGCCACGCCTATATCGGCTTTCTGAATTTCACCACCCTCGCGTACGGCCTGGGCGGCGCCTTCGTCGGCATCGTCATGGGCATCCTGCCCGGCCTGTCGGCGACGCTGGCCATCGCGCTGCTCACCACGCTCACCATCAAGCTGCAGGCCAACGACGCGATCCTGGTGCTGATCTGCTCCTACGTCGGTGCCCTGTACGGCGGCTCGCGCACGGCGATCCTCCTGAACATTCCCGGCACGGCCGCCAACGCCGCCTCGTGCGCCGACGGCTATGCGTTGGCGCTGAAGGGTCAAGCCGGCCGGGCGATCGGCATCGCCACGTCCGGCGCGTTCGTGAGCACCTTGTTCGGCGTGCTGTGCCTGGCCACCTTCACACCGACCCTGGCCGAGGTCGCGCTGTCCTTCGGCGCGTTCGAGTTTTTCTGGCTCTCGCTGTTCGGCGTCACCATGTCCGGCAGCATCGTCGGCAGCGATCCGCTCAAGGGCTGGCTGATGGGGTTGCTGGGCCTGTTCGTCGCGCAGATCGGGCAGGAGGGCCTGTATGCGCACGACCGCTTCACCTTCGGCTGGGACGACCTGGCCGGCGGCATCGCGCTGATCCCTGCGCTGGTGGGCGCCTTCGGGCTGGCCGAGGTGCTGTCGACGCTGGCTCACCCGGTGGAACGCAAGATCATCGACATGCACGACTCGGTGCTGCCGCGGTTTCGCGAAATCCTGGAGCACTGGCGCACCGTCCTGCGCTCGGGCGTGATCGGCGTGCTCACGGGGCTGCTGCCGGGTGTCGGCGAAGACGCCGGTGCCTGGATGTCCTATGCCGCGGCGAAAGCCGCCAGCAAGGAAAAGGAAATGTTCGGCAAGGGCTCGATCGACGGCCTGATGGCGGCCGAAACCGGCGACATGGCTTCGATCCCGGGCCACATGATCCCGACGCTGGCCTTGGGCATCCCGGGGTCCGCGCCGTCGGCGGTGCTGATGGCGGCGATGATCATCCACGGCATCCAGCCGGGCCCGATGATGCTGATCGAGCATCCGCATTTCGTGTACGAGGTGGTCGCGATGACCTCGCTCGCGTCGATCACGATCCTGCTGTTCGGCCTGTTCGG
>DATNCB010000661.1:0-1910 GCA_035571715.1 Ramlibacter sp. | reverse complement strand
AACTCCCTGAATCACGGAGCGCGTCACGCCATGACGTCGGTGGCCGGCGCGGTAACGGCGCTGGTCGGTGTCATGGGGTTGTCGGCGATGGGACTGGGCGCCCTTCTGGCTACTTCCGAGAGCGCATTCACGATGGCGAAGGTCGCCGGCGCCGCCTACCTGATCTGGCTGGGCATTCGGACTTTCCGCAGCAACACGATTCTGAAGATCGATGATGGACCGGTACCGGCGGCGCGCCGTTCTTCGTTCTATCTGAGAGGCTTCCTGGTCGGCGCGAGCAATCCCAAGGCGGTCTTGTTCTTCACCGCATTCTTTCCGCAATTCCTCAATCCCGGCGCGCCGATCGTTCCGCAATTCGCGATCCTGGCCCTGACCTTTGTTGGCCTCGAGTTCGCGGTGCTGACGCTGTGCGCGCTCGGCGTGGCACGGCTGCTGCCCCTGCTGCGTTCCAGCGGGCCGGTGCGCTGGTGCAACCGCATTTGCGGCGGGCTGTTCGCGTTGATGGGCGGGCTGCTGCTGTTCACCCGGCGCAACTGAAACCATGGACGTCGCGAACTTCCTCATCCAGCTTCTGAACAGCGTGCAGTACGGCCTGCTGCTATTCATGCTCGCGGCCGGCCTCACGCTGATCTTCGGCATCATGGGCGTGGTCAACCTTGCCCATGGCAGCTTCTACATGCTGGGAGCGTATCTCGCGTGGTCGCTCTCCAGCATGACAGGCAGTTTCACGCTCGCAATCATCGGCGGAGCGATCCTTTCGATACTGTTCGGCCTGATCCTGGAGCGGCTGCTGTTTCGACACTTCTATCAGCGCGACCACCTGGACCAGGTGCTGCTGACCTTCGGGCTCATCTACATTTTCGAAGAGTCCCGCTCCATCCTCTGGGGCGACGACGTCCACGGCGTGAAGATTCCGGATCTGCTGGCGGCGTCGATCCCGCTGACGGAGAACATGTCCTACCCCGTCTACCGGCTGTTCATATCGGGCGTGTGCGTGGCGCTTGCCCTGGGCCTGTATCTGCTGATCTCGAAGACACGGCTGGGCATGAAAATCCGCGCCGGCGCCTTCAACCGCGACATGACCGAGGCGCTGGGCGTCAACATCAAGCTGATCCATGCCGTCGTCTTCGCGATCGGCGTCGCCCTGGCCACGGTGGCCGGCATGGTCGCTTCGCCGATCTCCAGCGTGTATCCGAACATGGGCTCGCAGGTTCTCATCATGTGCTTCGTGGTGGTCGTGATCGGCGGCATCGGCTCGGTGCGCGGTGCCCTGATCTCGGCACTGCTCGTCGGCCTGGTCGACACATTTGGCAAAGTGCTCCTTCCCGCGATCGCCGGCATGCTGGTCTACATGCTCATGGCGGCGGTGCTGCTGTGGAAGCCTGAAGGATTGTTCAAGCAATGAGCGCCAAGGCCAACCTCGAAGCCCTGCCGCGCGGCCTGCAGATCGTGCTGGCACTCGGATTCCTTGCGCTGGCGATGTTTCCCCGCGTCGGCACTGATTTTTACGTGCAGACGGTCTCGCGAATGATGATCCTGGCGATCTTCGCCATGAGCCTTGACCTGCTGCTGGGCGTGACCGGCCTTGTTTCGCTGGGCCATGCGGCGTTCTTCGGCCTGGCGGGTTACGCACTGGCGTTCCTCACGCCGGCGGGCGAACCGGTCAGCCTGTGGTGGACGCTGCCCGCGGCGGTCGCAGCCTCGGGGTTTGCGGCGCTGGTGATCGGCTTCTTCGTGGTTCGCACCCATGGCATCTACTTCATCATGGTGACCATGGCCTTTGCGCAGATGGTGTTCTTCCTGTTTTTCGACAACAAGATCCTGGGAGGCTCGGACGGCCTCTACGTGAACTTCAAGCCCGAAGCCGGGCTGTTCGACCTGGACAACAAGCTGGTCTTCTATTACTTCAC
>DATNCB010000660.1:0-4520 GCA_035571715.1 Ramlibacter sp. | reverse complement strand
GATCCTTTGCGCGTTGCCGGCCGTGTCGCCCACCACGAAGTTGAGCTGGGCAATACAGATTTTTAGAGCCATGGCAGCAGTGAAATACAACTCGAACGATTATGTCACCCGGGTGCTGGAATCGCCGCTCCAGCTCGACGCCGCGCAATGGAACGCGTTGCTGGCGCGGCATGAGGCGCCCAGCCCGTTCATGCGTCATGAGTACCTGGCGGCAATGGATCGCAGCGGCAGTGCCGCGCCGGCCACCGGCTGGACACCGCGATTCGTGACGCTATGGCGGGGCGAAGAACTGGAGGCGGCCTGTGCGTTGTACTTGAAGGATCACTCCTATGGCGAGTACGTGTTCGACTGGGCCTGGGCCAACGCCTATGAACAGCATGGCCTGGCCTATTACCCCAAGGCGCTGATCGCGGCCCCGTTCACCCCCGTTCCAGGTGCACGCCTGCTCGCGCGCGATGCGCTGTCTCGGCAAGCGCTGCTCAAGGCCGTGCTCGCATGGTGCGGCCGTAAGAAGCTCTCGTCGCTGCACCTGCTCTTTGCCGATGGCGCGGATGCCGCCGCCTGCGCAGCGGCCGGCCTCATGTTGCGCCACACGGTGCAGTTTCACTGGACGAACACGGTGCGGCGGCCCGATGGCGAAGTGGGGCGCTGGCAGGATTTCGACGGTTTCCTTGGTAGCCTGGCGCACGACAAGCGCAAGAAGATCCGCCAGGAGCGCCGCAAGGTGGCCGATGCGGGCGTCGTCTTCCGCTGGTCCGAAGGCCGCGATATCCGCGCTGCCGACTGGGACTTCTTCTACCGCTGTTACCAGCGCACCTATTACGAGCACGGCAATGCGCCGTACCTGACGCGCGACTTCTTCCGCCGCATGGCAAGCGACATGCCGGACAACTGGCTGCTGTTCGTGGCCGAGCGCAACCGCAAGCCGATTGCCGTCAGCCTGATCGCGCTGGGGAGCCAGCCGCTGCCGGACCGGAGAGAAGACGAAAAGGTGGCTTACGGCCGCTACTGGGGAGCGCTGGAACGGGTAGATTGCCTGCATTTCGAGGCCTGTTACTACCAGCCGCTGCAGTGGTGCATCGAGCACGGCTATGACCGCTTCGAAGGCGGCGCGCAAGGCGAACACAAAATGGCACGAGCCCTGATGCCGGTGAAGACGACCAGCGCCCATTGGCTAGCTCATCCGGCGTTTGCCGACGCCATCGAGCGATTCCTGGAACGCGAGGACCAGGGCATCGGAAATTACCTCGAGCACCTGGAGCGGCGCAGCCCGTTTCGCCAGACTTGAGAGCTTGCCCTAGCATGCAGTCCCGTCAGCGACCCCCACAGCGCCCGCCGGCAGGTTAACGTCCGGCCTCGGAGACACGCATACCATGAAATCCTTGAGCGGCCTGGACGCCACCTTCCTCTATCTGGAGACGCCGGAAACGCCGATGCATGTGGGCTCGCTGAACCTGTACGAGCTTCCCAAGGGCTTCAAGGGCAGCTTCCACAAGGCCGTGCGCCAGCACATCGCCAAGCGCATGCACCTGGCGCCGATCTTCAGCCGGCGCCTGGCCTTCATGCCGTTCGATCTCGGACATCCGATCTGGGTCGAAGCCGATCAGGTGGACCTGGACTTCCACATCCGCAAGGTGCCGGGCAAGCAGCTCACCATCAGGCAGGCCGAGGCGATGGCTGCCAAGTTGCACGGCCAGCTGATCGACCGCGAACATCCGCTGTGGGAGTTCTATGTGTTCGACGACATCCAGGCGCCCGCGGCGATGGGCATCGAGGGCAAGCTGGTGGGGTTTTATTCCAAGATCCACCATGCGGCGCTCGACGGCAAGGGCGGTACCGTGCTGGCCAATGCCGTGCTGGACCTGAGCGCCACACCGCGCGAAGTCGCGCCGGCCGACCCGTCGCGCAAAGGCCGTACCGCGGCTGACCTGAAGATCGGGGAAATGATCGGCGCCGTTTTCTCCAACTCGCTGGCGCAATACGCCAAGCTCGCCAGATCGCTGCCCGCTGCCGCCACTTCGCTCGGCGGCGCCGTGGCCAGGCAGGCGCTCACCGGCGGCGACAATGGCATCGCCAGCCTGCGGCCCAAGGCGCCGATCACGCTCGCACCCAAGACGATCTTCAACGTCGGCATCACGCCGCACCGGGTGTTCGCCACCGCCAGGGTGCCCTTTGCCGAATCGAAGGCGATGGCCAGGCAGGCAGGTGGCAGCTTCAACGACATCGTGCTGTGGATCTGTTCCACGGCGCTGCGCAAGTACCTCACGAAACACGCGACCCTGCCGAAAAAGTCGCTGGTTGCCGCCATGCCGGTCAGCCTGCGCGAGGAGAGCAACAAGGAGCTGAACAACCAGGCCTCGATCACCGTGGTCGACCTGGGCACGCACCTGGCCGATCCCATCAAACGCATGAACGCGATCGTCGCTTCCACCGCCAACGTCAAGGACGCGCTCGTCAAGCTGAAGTCGGTGCTGCCGACCGACTACCCTTCCCTGGGGTCGCCCTGGCTGATGGGCGGGGCGGGCAAGGCGCTGTTCAGGACCTATGGCAAGGGCGGAATCGCCGGCCGGCTGCCCACCGTGGCGAACCTGGCCATCAGCAACGTGCCAGGCCCGCAGGTGCCGCTGTACCTGGCCGGCGCCCGCATGGTGACGTTCCATCCCCTGTCGATCGTGCTGCATGGGCTGGCGCTGAACATTACCGTGCAGACTTATGCCGGCAGCGTCGACTTCGGTATCGTCGCGGACAAGCAGGCGGTGCCGCACTTGCAGGAGCTGGCCGATGCGCTGGAGGCAGCGTTCGAGGAGGCCAAGACTCTGTTCATCCCGAGTGACGCACCCGCGCCGCCGGCAGCGGCCAAACCAAGCCGGAAGGCCGCCGCCAAGGTCAAGCGCAAACCCGCAGCCAAAGTTGCCCGCGCGGCAGCGTGATCATGTCCAACGAAAACCTTCGCGCACCCAGCCTCGCCTTGCTCGCGCTCGAGTTCCGCGCGCCCCTGGAGTTCGGATCACTGCTGCCCGCCATGCCGGTGCTGTCGCGCGCCCCATCGGGCGACGGCCACACGGTGCTGGTATTCCCCGGGCTTTCCGCCAGCGACGCAACCACTGTCCCGCTGCGCGGTTATCTCAGCTCGCTGGGCTATGACACCGGCGGCTGGAGCCAGGGCTTCAATTTCGGGCCGCGCGCCGGCGTGCTCGAGACCGCCAAACGCGGACTGACGCAGGCGTTCCAGTCCAGCGGCCGTAAGGTCAGCCTGATCGGCTGGAGCCTGGGCGGCGTGTACGCGCGCGAGCTGGCCAAGGAAATGCCCGACCTCGTGCGTTGCGTGATCACGCTCGGAGCGCCCTTTGCCGGCCCGCCCAAATCGACCAATGCCTGGCGCATCTATGAGCTCACCAGCGGGCGCGATATCGAGCGCGAGCACGGCCGCTTCGACCTGCCGATGGCGCCGCCGCAGCCCACCACCAGCATCTATTCGCGCAGCGATGGCATCGTGGCCTGGCAAGGCAGCATCCAGCAGCCGCACCATGCGCACACCGAGAACGTCGAAGTCGTGGCCAGCCACATCGGCCTGGGCCTGAACCCGAGCACCTGGTGGGTAGTGGCCGACCGGCTGGCCCTGCCCGAAGGCCAATGGCGCCCATTCGACCGCAACGGGCTGCTCGGCTTGAAGGGCCTGATTTACCCCGATCCGAAGCGCGACTAACGGCGCCGTACCGGCTATCCGTTCTGGCTGCGGTAATTCGCGATCCCGTCCATGATTTCCTGGCGGGCGGCCTCGGGACCCTCCCATCCCAGGATCTTGACCCACTTGCCGGGCTCCAGGTCCTTGTAGTGCTCGAAGAAATGCGCGATGGTTTTCAGGCGCAGCGGGTTCAGGTCCTCCGGCGTATGCCACTGGCTGTAGATCGCCAGGATCTTGTCGATCGGCACTGCCAGCACCTTGCCGTCCTGCCCGGCTTCGTCTTCCATCTTGAGGATGCCCAGCGGCCGGCAGGTCACCACCACCCCCGGGATCAAGGGCACCGGGGTGATCACCAGCACGTCGACCGGGTCGCCGTCGCCGCTGATGGTATGGGGCACATAGCCGTAGTTGGTCGGGTAGTGCATGGACGTGCTCATGAAGCGGTCCACGAAGATCGCGCCCGATTCCTTGTCCACCTCGTACTTGATGGGGTCGGCATTCATCGGAATCTCGATGATCACGTTGAACGCGTCGGGGACGTTCTTGCCGGGGAAGACCTTGTCGAGGGACATTGTTTTCTTTTCGTCAAAGACAGGTGAAATAAATCCTGGGATTAACCCTGATTTTAGTTTCGCCGGCCTAAGTTCCCGCCGTGAAGGGAATCCGTAAGAGTTTGCGTTTATATTCCTGCGGTTGGCCAATCGTCTCCACCCCGTTCCTTGGGGGCTACGAGGAAGCAACGCAGCGGAGGCACCGCTCGCGTGGCGCCTCTAGCAACGTTACACAAGCTAAACAACGTTAGGAGAAATCAAATGACAGGCAATTCGGCGCTGAT
>DATNCB010000659.1:0-7974 GCA_035571715.1 Ramlibacter sp. | reverse complement strand
CTTGCGATCGCAGCGCAAGACGCTGTCCTCGTCGCGATAGAACTCGCACTGCCTGGCCAGCGCGTCCTTCAGCCGATCGCGGGCGCGATGAATCCTGATCTTGGCAGTGGCCACCGAGCATTCGCAGATCTCGGACGTCTGTTCGGCCGAAAGCCCTTCGAGATCGTGCAGGATGAGCGCGGCGCGGTAGGCCTCGGGCAGTGAGTCGATCACGCCGCGTATGCATGCGTTCATCTCGTCCACGACCATGCGCTCGTCGATGGCGAGTGCGGGGTCGACGGGTTCCTCGATCGCGTCCAGCGGAACGATGCTGGTTCGCCGATCGGGATGGCGCAGGTAATCAGCTGCCACGCGGCTGGCGATGGAAAACGCCCAGGTCTTGACCGACGACCGGCCGGCAAACGATGGCAGCCCCTTGTCCATGCGTATCAGGGTTTCCTGCAGCAGATCCTCCGCCACCGCCCGGTTCCCCACGTACCGCTCGAGGAAATGCAGGATCGACGAAGCCAGCTCGCGCGCGACGGCGTCGAACCTTGGTGGTGCTGGTACTTCATTCATCCGAGGCTCACTTGGCCGGGGAAACGCAGCCGCCGGCAGCCGCGCATGACGACATCATTTTGGACATCATGCCCGCCATGGTATCGATGGTGCGATCGGCGTTTGCCGGTTCGCCGCATTGCGCTGCGCTGGTACCGCCACAATCGCAGCCGGCGGCGGAGGCGGTACTCGAGGCACCGGCCACCGCGTGCGGCAGCAAGTTCAGTGCCGTTTCCAGCACTTTGCGAGCCGGGACCTGCCTCACTTTGTCGGCAAGCTGGATGGCGGCGTGAATTTCCGGGTCGGTGAGACCGGCCTTGCGTGCCTGTGGGATGTGGTACTCGATGCACGGTACGCAGTTGCTGCCCAAGGCTGCTCCAAGAGCGACGAGTTCGGTTTCGCGGGGGGTCAGATCGGTCATGGAATTTTCCTTCAGGGTGTGATTGGTCGCAGGCGACGGTTCTCGTCTACCCGCTTAGACGCGTTTCGCGAAGGAAGGGATACAGCGCGAAACAATGAATCGCAAAGTTCTTGACTCGGATTTGTTCAGTACGATCGCTTCCGCGAAAGTGCCTGACCGGTTCACCCAAGAGGCAATTCAATGCGGAAACTACTTCCTTGGCGCGGCGGTCCACTGGCAGCCCGAATGGTGCCGCCATGCAGCGTCACGAGCTTGCGCGTCAGTGCCAGCCCGATTCCCAGGCCGGTGTTTCCAAACCCGCTGGGATGTTCCTGCATGAACAGCTCGAAGATTCTCTCAAGGTTCGCCGGTGCTATGCCGGCGCCGGTATCGCTTACCTCCACGATGGCCATCGTGCTGTCCTGCGCAACCCGCACCACGATATGGCCCGCGCGGGGCGTGAACTTCACCGCGTTATTCAGCAGGTTAAGGACGCATTGCGCCAACCGGAGGGCGTCCCCGCGCACCAAAGGTGCCGGCTGGGTGATCTGCTGCTCCAGCGTCAGCCCGGCCGCCTTCAGAGTTGGCTTCACGGATTCAATCGCACCAATCGTCACAGTGCCAAGGTCCACCATCTCCCAGCGCAAATCAATGGTGCCCAGGGTAATGCGCGACACATCCAGCAGGTCGTCCACGAGCCGCGTCAGGTGCAGCACCTGGCGCTCGAGGATGGCTCTGGCGCGCAGCACAGTCGCGTCGGCCGGATCGCGCAGGCGGATCAGTTCGACTGCGGTGCGGATGGGCGCGAGCGGATTGCGCAGTTCGTGCGCGAGGGTCGCCAGGAACTCGTCCTTTTGCCGACCGGCCCGGCGCAGTTCCTCCTCGGCGTGCATGCGCACTTCCTCCCTCTCGCAGTTCTCCAGGGCGAACGACACTTCGGTTGCCGTGTCGGTCACGAAATCCCGCAGGGTTTCGTCGAAATAGTACTTTTCGCTCGCGAACACCGTCAGCGCGCCGACCACATCCTCGCGCATGCGCAGCGGGCAGGCTGCCGCGGCCTGCAGCCCCGCCTCGCGCAGGTGCTGGTGGATTGGAGCCACCGCAGGATCGGCCTGGAGGTCGTTGCATAGATACAAGTGCCCCTGCATCAGCGCAATCTCGGCCGGCGTGCGCCACAGCCCTCGCACGTTGAGCGCGCGCAGGAGGGTTGGCGACCGGTCTGCCCCATACGATGCCGCCGGCACCACGTCTCCGGTCGCGGCGTCCAGCATGCCGATCCAAGCCATGGCGAAGCCGCTGTGCTCGACCGCGATGCGGCACACCGACTGCAATAGGGCGTCACGGTCCCGGATGTGAACGATGGCCTGGCTGATGGCGCTGAGAGCGCTGTGACAGCGGCTCATCCGGATCACGTGCGCCTCCGAGCGGACGAGTTCACCGACGCGCTCCTCGAGTTGCTTGCACTTGTGCTCCAGCTTGCCAACCAGCACTTCGTTATAGAGCTTGAGCGTCGCCCCGTCCCCACCCGCAAGCGGCTTGACCGGCCAAGCGTTGGCGCGGGTGCGATCGAGCACCTCGCGCACACGTTCCATGAACGGCTCCGGTTCCGTAGGTTTGATGATGAAGGCGTCGGCGCCCAGCGTTAGCGCCAGTTCCTCGTCCTTTGGCTCGGTGTAGGTGGCGGTGTAAACGACAAAGGGGACGGCGCGCAACCGTTCGTCCGCTCTCCAGCGCCGCAGCAGCTCGTAGCCGTCCATTTCCGGCATTAGCAGATCGCTGATGACGAGGTCAGGCGGACCGTCCAGTGCCTTGGCCAACGCTTCCACTCCGTGTTGCGCCGTGTCGACCTCGAACCCATGGCCCTGCAGCAACATGCGCAGCAGGTACACGTTGTTGGCCTTGTCGTCGACGATCAACACGCGATTCATGGCTTCTCGCCGCCGTGGCCGACTTTGAGGAAATTCTCGACAGCAACTCCGAATGCCTCGGGATCAATCGGTTTCTCGAGATAGCCATTGCAGCCGGATTGGAAGCAGCGTTCGCGATCTCCGGCCATCGCGTAGGAAGTGACCGCAACGACCGGAACAGCGTCGAACTTCGGGTTGGAGCGAAGCGCGCGCGCGACCGCGTAGCCGTCCATCCCCGGCAGCTGGATATCGAGCAGGACCAGGGCCGGATCGATCCGGTCCGCGAGCGCCAGGCCCGCCGGGCCGTCCTGAGCATGAACAATTTCCCAGCCCCGCGCCTGGAGCAGGAAAGTGACGAGGTAGCGGTTTTGTTCGTTGTCCTCGATCAGCAGGATTTTTCTGTTCATGATCTGCCGTTCTCACTGACTTGGCTTCAACGGAAGCGTGACGCTGAAAACACTGCCGCGTTGCCAGATGCTCTCCACCTTGATCTTGCCGCCCATGAGTTCGACCAGTTTCTTGCATATGGCCAGCCCGAGCCCCGTGCCTTCGTGATGGCGCGCCAGGTCCGACTCGACCTGGCGAAAGGGGGCAAAGAGAAGCGCCTCGTCCTCAGGCCTGATCCCGATGCCGGTATCGGCCACCGTCAGGCGCAGGGCCGGTTGAGCGGCGGCGCCGGCCGGCACGAAGTCATCCGCCGGTGCGACGTCCAGCTTTACCGAGCCGGCTTCGGTGAACTTGATGGCATTGCCCAGCAAATTGAGCATGACCTGCTCGACCCTGCGGCAATCGCCCACCATGGGGCCGACGCCGTCGGCGACGTGCACGCTCAGCGCGAGCCCTTTCTTGTCGGCCAGCGGCCCGACAATGGCGGCAACCTTGTGGACCGATGCCGTAAGGTCAAAGGGGGCAGCCGCGACGCTGAGCTGGCCAGCCTCGATCTTTGAGATGTCGAGCACGTCATTGATCAGTGCGAGCAAGTGGCGCGAGCTGTCGCGAACCATCCCCAGCTGCTTGGCTTGCTCGTCGTTGAGCGGTCCGGCCAGCCTTTGCAGCACGATGCCGGTGAAGCCGATGATGGAGTTGAGCGGCGTGCGCAACTCGTGGCTCATGGTCGCCAGAAACGCCGACTTGATCCGGTCCGCCGCCTCGGCGGCATCCCGGGCCACGGCCAAGTCCGCCGCGCTGCGCTCGAGCGCGCGGGCTCGACGCTGGACCTCGTCCAGCAGTCGCCTGCGCTCGCTGTCGTCACGCGCGATGCAATACCACACCCGGTCGGGCGCAAACCAGACCGCCGACCACAGGACGCTCACCAGCGAGCCATCCTTGCGGCGAGAACGGCTTTCGAGTGGGCGTGAGGGGGTGCCCTCGCGAAGTTCACGTATCACCGATAGAGTTATTTCGTGGTCTTCCTGCGGCACCATCTCCATATACGACTTGCCCACGAGTTCTTCGGGGCGGTATCCCCAGAGTTTCTCGCAAGCGTCGCTGACCCGCACAAAGCGCAAGTCGGCATTGAAAACGCAGATTGCGTCCACCGAGTGGGCGAAAACGCGTCCAAGCTCGGCCGCGAGCTGGCGTTGTCGCAGTTCGCTCTCTCGCAATCTTCCAGCGGCGCGACGTAGCGCCATGCCCCAGGCAGCGCTCGCGAGGAACAGCACGGCTGCAACCAGCGCGCCCCATTTCAGCCATGGTGGAACGGCGGTGCTTGGTTCCGAGCCGGCCCATCGTCGCAGCGAGCGAAAGTAAACGGACGACGAATCCTGCTTGAATGCGAGCAGGTTCTTGTCGATGGCGGCGAGCAGAGCGGGATCGCCCGTACTGGGGGCGGCGAAATACAAGCCGGAAGGATTGAAGACGATTGCGGTGTTTTCCAGGCCTTCTGTAGCGCCGCGGCGCATGGCGTAAAAACGGTTCGTGACCACTGCATCCGTTTGGCCATCAGCCACTGAACGGAACGCGGTGGCAAAGTCCGGCTGCGCAACCAGCGTGACCTTCAAGCTGAAACTCGCTATCAGTTGCCTGAAGAACTCTTGCTGCATCGAGCCTTCGAGGACGGCCACGCGCTTGCCGTCGAGGTCGAGCAGCGAACGAATGCCGCTGCCGTACGGGGCATAGATCTGGCTCCAGCTGGAGAGCACCGGCTCACCGTGGAACGCGAAGAGTTGTTCGCGCTCCTTGGTCAATGCGACGTCGGGCATCAGGTCGATTTGCCCGGTTGAAAGGCGCTTCAGGCCCTCGTTGAATGTTCCCGGTACGTACTCGATCGACCAGCCTTCCTTCAAGGCGATTGCTTCGATCAGGTCGATAAAGATGCCCTCGGGCCTGCGGCCCGCCGGCCAATCGATTTTTGGGCTGTTCTCGTAGACACCCACCCGCACCCGTTGTTCAGCGGCGAGAACGGGCTGCGTCACCCATAAGCCGATGAGGCACAGCAGGCAGTGCAGGCACGCCAGCCAGCGGCCCGTGAGCACGGTCGCAACGAGCCGAGAGAGTCTGTTCATGGTGGGTTCGGTCGCGACGCTTCGGCATGTGCGTGAGAAACAGGCAAAGCCGCCGCGCTCGCTCGCATCGGCGGTGATCAAGCCCGGAGGCTCCTGGCAATTTCTTCGATTTCGCGCGTTGCATCGGCGGCCGCTTCAGTGCCCGGGCGCGGAGGCCCATGACTGCCCGCTGGTGCCGTCCTGCGCGCTTGCTCAAGGTACGGACGAATGCTGCTTGCGCCCTCGCCGGATCTTTCGCCAGCGGGCTTCGATATGGGCTTGGCCTGGACCGGCGCATTCCGCTTGGCAGGGCGTGAGGCGTTTGAGCCGGATTTCATGATGAGACCTGCCGACAATCGTGCGCCCAATCGTCGGACAAGCGGGTAACAGGACAAGAGACTCGATTCCGGGTAGGGGGATACGCCGAGCACCCCTGACGTTTGCCGTGGATGCTGTCTCGAGCTCGGCCAGCCCGGCCCGACCGGGCTCCGGGAAGGCCGCGCCAGCCGTCGTCATTGCAACCGTTGATCAACCCTGTGATCGGATGGAGATCGCCTGTCAGTTCCGGGATCGCTGAGCGGTTGGCCACAACCCTTGCCCTGCCGCAGCATGACGGTCACGGATTCTCCCCCTCCGCCAGCCGCTGATTGATATCCGCAATCACCGCCGGCAAATCGCGCAGGTCGTCAATCACGTAGTGCGCGCCACTCTCCGCAATCAACTTCTCCTTCGACTTTCTTTCCCTCGCTTCGAGTTCGGCGGCGCTCATCTTCTTCACCGCGTCCCAGCTGTCCGCGACGTAGTTGCTCCATTTGGAGACTCCCACGCGCCAGCACAGCGGCGCGCCTTCGCCGGCGCCGGAGACGGTGTCGTCGACCTTGACGGTGCGGCGCATCGCGTTCTCCAGGTTATAGACCCCCATCCGCTCCAGGTTCTTGATCACCATGTAAGCGGTCGGACGCGGCATTTCCGTTTCATTGCCGGCGCATGCGGTGTCGGGCACGAAGCCCTGCTTCGCCGCCCCTGCCAATAACAGGTCCAGCATGTCCCGGGTGAATCCGGTGGTGACGCCGATCTTGATGCCTTGCTGCTGCATGCGCTTCACGACTTCGCCAACACCGGGCAGCAGTTCGTGGTAGCTGCCGCCGCGCAGCAGCGCGAGTTGCGTCGGCACGAAATCGGCGAACATCGCATCGACGTCGGACTGGTTCGGCGGACGGCCGAACTTCGTGGTGAATCGCTCGCGCACCGCCTTGATCTCGGTGATCGCCTTGATGTGCAGGTCCTTGCGCAGCCCCATCGGTTCACGCGCCTCCGGCATAGAAATTTCCAGGCCGTATTTCTTGAACACCTCGACGAAGACGATCGCCGGCGCGTCCACATACCGGTCCATCGTCGTGCCCGAGCAATCCAGCATCACATACGCGACGCTGCGCTCGGTGTTCTCGTTGTCGAATTTTTTCTGCTGAGCTGCCACATGACGGACGTCCTCGGGGACGCGCCCCACCGGGGAAAGCCTGGAGATCACTGATTCGGCCATTGCATCTCTTTCAAAGTCATCGGTCGCCATATTGCCACGCAGTGGAATGAACCGACGGAAATGCCGGTTCCTCGACTGTGCGCGTGGCAGCGCGCTGCGTATGATGGCCGGTCCGCGGTAATAACTTTCCTGCTGCGCTGATCGGCGCGCACCGGAGAAGATTCATGACGACATTGCGCATCATGGTCAACGGACGATGGGTCCAGGCCGAGGTCGAACCGGCAATGCTGCTGGTCGATTTCTTGCGCGGGCCGCTGGCATTGACCGGCACGCACGTCGGCTGCGACACCGCCCAGTGCGGCGCTTGCACCGTGCTGCTCGACGGCCGGGCCGTCAAGAGTTGCAACATGCTCGCGCTGCAGGCCCACGATCGATCGGTTGGCACCGTGGAAGGCCTCGCGCCCGAGGGCAGGATCCATCCGCTGCAGGAGGCGTTCATGGCCTGTCACGGCCTGCAGTGCGGTTTCTGCACGCCGGGCATGCTGATGGCGGCCGCTGGCTTGCTGGCGGAAAACCCACGCCCGAGCGAGGCGCAGATCGTGGATGCGCTCGACGGTAACCTGTGCCGCTGCACCGGTTACGTCAACATCGTCGCTGCGGTGCAGCAAGCTGCCTCGGCGATGGCGGGCGGGAACGGGGGCACGGCATGAACACTCAGGTCCAGGCCGGCCGCTTCGGCAGCGGCCAGACGGTGCGGCGCATCGAAGACCCGGCGCTGGTCGCAGGGCGGGGCCAATTCACCGACGACGTTTCGCGGCCGGGCCAGACCCACATGATCTTCGTGCGTTCGCCTTATCCGCACGCGCGCATCGTCTCGGTCGATGTCGCTGCCGCGTTGGCGACGCCCGGCGTGCTCGCCGCGTTCACCGGCGCCGATCTCGTGCAAGGCGGCGTGAAGCCGATTTCCGTGCCGCTGCCGTTCCCGCGACCCGATGGGAAACCCGGCGCGACGGCGGCGCGTCACGTGCTCGCGCATGAGTTCGTTCGCTACGTCGGCGAGGCGGTCGTGGCGGTGGTGGCCGACAGCCGCGAGGCGGCCGTCAATGCGGCCGAGGCGGTGATGGTCGACTACGAGGAACTGCCCTGCGTCGTCGACGCCATCCGCGC
>DATNCB010000658.1:0-2373 GCA_035571715.1 Ramlibacter sp. | reverse complement strand
TGCTCGAAGGCGAGCCGGGCGTGGGCAAGACCGAACTGGCCAAGGCGCTGGCACTGTCGCTGCCGCGGGACTTGCTGCGTTTGCAGTGCTACGACGGCCTGGAGCAGCGCGAAGCCCTGTACGAGTGGAACTACGCGGCGCAGTTGCTGCATATGCGCGCTGCCGAGGTGTTGCACGCCGGGCCAACGGACACGGCGCAGGTGGAACGCGAGGTCTACCAGGACCGCTACCTGATCCGCCGCCCGTTGCTGCAGGCACTGCAGGCGCCCGCGCCCGGTGCCGTGCTGCTGATCGACGAGGTCGACCGCGCCGATGAGCCGTTCGAAGCGTTCCTGCTCGAATACCTGGGCGAATACCAGGTGAGCATCCCCGAGATCGGTACGGTGCGCGCCGTGGCCACGCCGGTCACGATCCTGACCAGCAACCGCACGCGCGAACTCAACGACGCCGTGAAGCGCCGCTGCCTGTACCACTGGCTCGACTACCCGGACCGCGACCGCGAGCTGAACATCGTGCGGGCGCAGGTACCGGGAGCCAGCGAAGCGCTGGCACGTCAGGTGGCGGGCTTTGTCGGCAAGCTGCGCAGCCAGCCTTTCGCCAATGCGTTCCAGCGGGCCCCCGGCATTGCCGAGAGCGTCGAGTGGGCCAAGGCCCTGGTAGCGCTGGATACGCTGGTGGTGGATCCCGAAGTGGTGGCGGACACCGCGGGCATCCTGTTCAAGCAGCGCGAGGACGTTGCCGCGCTCACGCGCGACCTCGCGGCCGACCTGCTCAAGCCGGAAGCCACGGCGATTTGAGGGAATCATGCAGCTGGGAGACTCGCGCAGCGGCAAACTGGCCGACAACATCACGGGGTTTGGCCGTGCCCTGCGCCGCGCGGGCGTGCGTACGGACAGCGCGCGCATCGCGCTGGCGCAGCAGGCGGCGCAGCTGGTGGGCGTGTCCAGCAAGGACGACCTCGGCGCCGCGATGGAGGCTGTGATGGTCAGCCGCGAGCAGGACCGGCTGGTTTTTCGCGAGCTGTTCGACGCCTATTTCCGCGACCCCGAGGTCGCCAACAAGCTGCTGGCGCAAATGCTGCCCAGCGCGGAAGGCAAGGCCGAGCCGAGCAAGCGCCGCCCGCGGGTGCGCGAAGCGCTTTCGCCGCAGAAGGCGTTCGGCCAAAGCCAGCCGAAACAGCAGGACCAGAAGGTCGACTTCGATGCCGCAATGACGGCCAGCGACTTGCAGCGGTTGAAACATGCCGATTTCAACGCATTGAGCGGCAGCGAGTACCGCCTGGTCGAGCGCCTCGCGCGCGATATCACTTTGCCGATTCCCGGCGTGCCCTCGCGGCGCCTGCTGCCCGGTGCCCGCGGTGCGCGGATGCACTGGCCTGGTGTGATGCGCCATGCGGCGGGCACCGGCGGCGAGCTGGTTCAGCTGCAGCGGCTGCAACGCCACCAGCAGCCCTTGCCGCTGCTGGTGCTGGTGGACGTGTCGGGCTCGATGGAGCGCTACGCCCGCCTGCTGCTGGCGTTCCTGCATGCGGCCACCCGCGGCGGGCATGGCCGGGTCGGCCGCCGCGACGTGTTCGCTTTCGGAACCCAGCTGACCGACCTCACGCCGGCCTTCCGGCTGGCCGACACCGACGCCATGCTCGCCGCGGCCAGCATGGCGATCACCGATTTCGCCGGCGGTACGCGCCTGGGCGAATCGCTGGCCACGCTGCGCCAGCAGCATGCGCGCCGGCTGGTCGGCCGCCGCACGCTGGTGCTGGCAATCACCGACGGGCTGGACACCGGAGCGCCGGACGAACTGGCGCGCGAGCTCGACTGGCTGCGCCGCCGCTGCCGCCGGCTGCTGTGGCTCAATCCGCTGCTGCGTTTCGAGGGCTATGAGCCGACGGCGCGCGGCGCCGCCGTGCTGCACCGTCATGCTCACGGCATGCTGGCTGTCCACAACATCAATAAACTCGAAGAGCTGGCCGCCGGCCTGGCGGCGCTGATGAAGTGCTAGGACCAGTTCACACGATGGCACCAGGAATCTGAAGATCATGGACATGCAAGGCAGCCGCGCATTGGCGGTCACGCAACAGCAGGCCTGGGACGCGCTCAACGATCCCGAAGCGCTCAGGGCCTGTATCCCCGGCTGCGACAAATTCGAGTCCACGGCCGAGAACCAGTACGCCGTCGGCGTGGCCGTCAAGGTCGGGCCACTGGCGGCCCGGTTCGGCGGCAAGGTCAGCCTGTCGGACGTCAAGCCTCCTGACAGTTACACCATCAGCTTCGAAGGCCAGGGCGGCGCGGCCGGATTCGCCAAGGGAAATGCGAAGGTGACGCTGGTGCCGCAAGGCACCGGCTGCGAACTGGCTTACACCGTACATGCCCAGGT
>DATNCB010000657.1:0-1832 GCA_035571715.1 Ramlibacter sp. | reverse complement strand
AGCAGAGGCGCGCGGCACCGCCACCGCAAGCACGCGCTGCACGGTCGCATCCTTGCTGCCGTCGAACATCTTGCGCACATGGCGGTTCAGGTAGACGCGCAGCAGCCGGTCGGCCACGCTCTTGCCCTTGCCGGCGGCATCTGCATACCACTGCCGGATCGACGCCTCGTCGTAGAGCAGGTCGACCGGGCATTCGACGAACACCGGCCCCGGAACGCCAGATTGCGCGACCTCGAAGGCTTCTTCGACCGCCGGTCCGAGGTCGCGCACCCGCACGATCTTGCGAAACAGCTTCACGTGCGGCTCGACCAGCGGCCGCTGGTCGATGTCCTGCAGCGCGCCTCGCCCCTGCAGCGCCGTCGGTGCGGCACCGCCGAGCAGGATCACCGGCGACTGCGCCAGCTGCGCGTTCTTCAGCGCCGTGATGGTATTGCTGATGCCCGGTCCGGCTGTCACGGCGGCCACCCCCGGAATGCCCGACAGGCGCGCCGTGGCGTCGGCGGCAAACACGGCGGTGGCTTCGTCGCGCACGTCGACGACGCGGATGCCGCGTGCCTTGGTCGCACTCAGGATGGGCGAGATATGGCCGCCGCACAAGGTGAAGAGGCAGCGCACGCCGTGAGCGCGCAGCACGTCGGCGACACGGTCCCCGCCGTGGAGATTGGGCAGCAGTTCCGATTTCATGTTGTCCCCCAGGGCCTGTTCACGCCCAATGCACGCTATCGCCCGTCGCATACCAGCTTTCAACCGCATGGGTGACGGCGGCCTCGATGCGGTTGCGGCGGATCTTCATGGTTGGCGTGAGGAGTCCATTCTCGATCGACCAGGGTTCGTTGGCCACCACGATCATGGCGAGCCGCTCATGCGCGACCACTCCGCGGTTGACCTCTTCCAGCAGCTGGCCCAATTCCTCCTGCACCCGAGCCCGCACCGCGGGGTCGCCAACGCGCGCGCGCAAATCCTCAGCCAGCACCACCATGGCGAAGGCGGCGGGTTGGCCGACGCCGGACACCAACGACAGCTCCACCATCGGATGGGCGTTCAACCGGTTTTCGATCGGAGCGGGCGCGACGTATTCGCCCTTGGCGGTCTTGAACGGTTCCTTGACGCGGCCCGTGACGCGCAACAAGCCCTCGGCGTTGCGCTCGCCCTGGTCGCCGGTGCGAAAGAAGCCGTCTTCGGTGAAGCATTGCGCGTTCAGGTCGGGCCGGCGGTGATAGCCGCAGAATTGGCCGGGCGACTTGATCAATATCTCGCCGTCATCGCTCAGGCGCACCTGGACGCCAGGCAGCGGAACGCCGACATAGCCCGGGGCGTTGTGCTGCTCGCTCATGCTGTGCGAGTAAGCGAAATCCTCGGTCATGCCGTAACCCTCGACCAGGTTCAGCCCGAGCCGCCGATACCACTCGATCAGTTCCGCCGGAATCGGGGCAGAGCCGCTGCCGGCCCTGCGCACCTGGTCCAGCCCCAGGCCCTTGAGCACCTTGCGCCCGACGATGCGGCCGATGATCGGCATGCGCAACAGCCGGTCCAGCTTTTGCGGCGGCATCTGGGAGAACACACCCTGCTGGAATTTGAGCCACAGCCGCGGCACCGAGATGAAGACTGTGGGCCGGGCGCGCCGCAGGTCTTGCAGGAACGTATCGAGCGACTCGGCAAAAAAGACATGCAGTTGCCCGCCCACCAGCGCTGCGGCCTCGACCCAGGCGCGTTCGAAGCTGTGGGCCAGCGGCAGGTACGACAGCACCCGCCCTTCCTGCACGTCGGGCATCAGCGCCTTGGAGTGATTGACTATGCCTTCCGTGGCGCGGGTCACCGCCTCGAAAGTCAGC
>DATNCB010000656.1:0-1744 GCA_035571715.1 Ramlibacter sp. | reverse complement strand
ATGCGCGCGTTGCGGTCGCCTTCCACCTTGCGCTCGATCCACAGGAACAGCTCGGTGTAGACGGTCTGCGGACAGGCAAAGCCGCACCACAGCCGGCCGGCGACGGCGGTGAACAGGAACAGCGACAACGCGCTGATCACCAACAAGCCGGTGAGATAGATGAAGTCCTGCGGATACAGCACGTAGCCGAGGATGTAGAACCGGCGCGCGCTGAGGTCGAACAGCACGGCCTGGCGTTCGCCCCACTGCAGCCAGGGCAGGCCATAGAACACGATCTGCGTGAGGAACACGAAGACCCAGCGCCAGCGCGCGAACAACCCTTTTACGGCGCGCGGGTGGATCTTCTTCTGCGCTTCGTACAGCGATGCGCCGGCCTCCCCGGCGGCCGGGGCGATGGGGACCACCTTGCGGACGGCGGAAGGCTGCACTTTATGGCTTCGCCGGTGGCGGCTTGTTCGACCGGCCCCAGACGTAGGCCGCCAGCACATGGATCTGGGCTTCGGTCAGCTTGCCCTCCTGGGCCGGCATCTCGTTGAGCTTGCCGTTGTTCACCATGTTGATGATCGCCTGTTCGCCCCAGCCATGCAGCCAGATGTCATCGGTCAGGTTGGGCGCGCCCACGGCCTGGTTGCCCTTGCCGTCGATGCCGTGGCAGGCGGCGCAGGCGGTGAACTTGGCCTTGCCCAATTGGGCGCGAACCGAATCGTGCGGGCTCTTGGACAGGCTCAGCACGTAGTTGGCCACGTTCTTCACGTCGTCGGGCGTGCCGATGGCGGCGGCCATCGGCGGCATCTGGCCGCGCCGTCCCTTGGTGATCGTTTCGGTGATCTTGTCCGGCGTACCGCCGTGCAGCCAGTCGCCGTCGGTCAGATTGGGAAAGCCCTTGCCGCCGCGCGCATCGGAGCCGTGGCACTGGGCGCAGTTGTTCATGAACAGCCGCTCCCCGATGGCCATCGCATTGGGGTCGCCCGCCAGTTCTTCGGTCTTCTTGGCCGTGAACTGCGCATACAGCGGTGCCAGATCCTTGTTGGCCCGCTCGACTTCGGCTGCGTACTCGCCGCGCGTGGTCCAGGCCAGCTCGCCGGGATAGCTGCCCAGCCCCGGATACGCCACCAGGTACAGCAGGCCGAACACGATCGTGACAACGAACAGCCACATCCACCAGCGCGGCATCGGGTTGTTCGCTTCGCGCAGGTCCTCGTCCCAGACGTGACCGGTGGTGTTGTCGGCCCGCGGCGCCGGCTGCTTGCGTGCCGTGATCCACAGCAGCAACAGGCAGGCCAGGATGCTGACCACGGTGAATCCGGCCACGTAGACCGACCAGAAGTTTGCAGTGAAATCGCTCATGGCAGGCTCCGCGTCAGTCTTGATCGAAGGGAATGCGGGCGGCTTCGTCGAAGCGCGCCCGGTTGTGGCGTGCGAATGCCCACCACGCGATGCCCAGGAAAAGGCCGAAGCAGGCGAGCGTGCTGATGATGCGCAGGGTTGTGAGGTCCATAGCTTTCCTTACTTCAACGCCCGGCCGAGGCCCTGCAGGTAAGCCACGAGTGCGTCCATCTCGGTCTTGTCCTTCACGTCCGCCGCCGCCTGGGTGATTTCGGCGTCGGTGTAAGGCACGCCGACCATGCGCAAGGCCCTCATGCGCGGGGCCATGCCGGCGGCGTCCACGGTGCTTTTTTCCAGCCAGGTGTAGGCCGGCATGTTCGATTCGGGCACCACGTCGCGCGGGTTGTTCAAGTGGATG